>NZ_JBHZOP010000048.1:0-57257 GCF_042787595.1 Stenotrophomonas sp. YIM B13575
TCTTTGGCGCTTGCGCTGATCCACCGGGCATGGCCCGGCGCTGCCATCGCGCGGTCATCCGGTAGCGCCGGGCCATGCCCGGCGAGCGCGGCGGAGGGTTTCAGCACGGCCGCAGCCTTGCACCAGAGCGGTGCAGGGGCTATCATCAGCGGCCTAGAAGTACCCCTGACGGCGGCGCTCCCCATCGGAGATCCACCCGGAAGGAGGGCCGCAACACGCTTGTTCAGCGCGTTGCAACCGGAATCCAGTCACCGGAGTCTTTCCGGAAAAGGGGCCCAGCGGGCCCTTCGTCGTTTTCGGGGCGTCATGTTTCCATGCTGGCCACGGCCGGCACCCAACCAAGAGATCAAGGCAGGCTGTGAGCGACAAGGCAACCGACATCGCGAATCTGCTCGCCCCGACCGTTGTGTCGCTGGGCCTGGAGCTGCTGGGCGTTGAGTATCTGCCGGCCCCCGGCGGTGCGACCCTTCGCCTTTACATCGACGTGCCGCTGGCGGAACAGCCGGAGCGCATCATCAATGTGGACGACTGTGAGCGGGTAAGCCGCGAAGTCTCCGCACAGATGGACGTCGAAGACCCGATCAGCGGCAATTACACGCTGGAAGTGTCTTCGCCGGGCGTGGATCGCCCGCTGTTCAACCTGGAGCAGTTCGGTCGTCACCTCGGCGAATCGGCCAAGGTCACCCTGAAGCTGCCGCAGGAAAACCGCCGCCGCCTGCAGGGTCGCATCGACGCGATCGACGAGGCGCAGGGCAGCATCACTTTCATCGTCGACAATACCGCACTGGTGGTGTCGGCCGACAACATCGACAAGGCGCGGATCATGCCTGACTGGGTGGCGCTGGGGCTGGCCCCGAGCAAGCCGACCGGTCCGGCACCGAAGCGTCCGAAGCCGAACAAGAATTCTTCTTCCAACGAGCCGGCGGCAAAGAAGCCGCGCGCGGAGTGAGCCAATGAGCAAGGAACTGTTGCTGGTAGTGGACGCGGTCGCCAACGAGAAGGGCGTGCCGCGTGAAGTGATCTTCGATGCCATCGAGGCCGCCCTGGCCTCGGCAGCGAAGAAGCGCTATCCCGACGAGGAAGTGCTGACCCGCGTGGTCATCGACCACAAGGATGGCAACTACGAAACCTACCGCCGCTGGGAAGTGGTGGCCGATGACGTAGTGATGGAATCGCCGGATCGCCAGATCCGCCTGATGGACGCGATCGACGAAGCCGAAGGCGTGGACGTCGGCGATTACATCGAAGAGCAGATCGAGAACCCGGACTTCGGTCGCATCGCCGCCCAGGCCGCCAAGCAGGTGATCGTGCAGCGCGTGCGCGAAGCCGAGCGCCAGCAGGTGGTCGATGCATGGGCCGACCGTGTGGGCGAGCTGATCACCGGTGTGGTCAAGCGCGCCGAGCGCGGCAACATCTATGTCGACCTTGGCGGCAACGCCGAAGGCTTCATTCCGAAGGACAAGGGCATTCCGCGTGACGTCCTGCGTGCCGGCGACCGCGTCCGCGGGTACCTGGCCGAAGTGCGTTCGGAGCCGCGTGGCCCGCAGCTGTTCATCAGCCGCGCCGCGCCGGAATTCATGATCGAGCTGTTCAAGCTGGAAGTGCCGGAAGTCGGCCAGGGCCTGGTGGAAATCAAGGCCTGTGCCCGCGACCCGGGCGACCGCGCCAAGATCGCCGTGCTCGCCCACGATGCCCGCACCGATCCGATCGGCGCCTGCATCGGCATGCGCGGTTCGCGCGTGCAGGCCGTGTCCAACGAGCTCAATGGCGAGCGCGTGGACATCGTCCTGTGGAACGAGAACCCGGCCAACTTCGTCATCAACGCGATGGCACCGGCCGAAGTGCAGTCGATCATCGTCGATGAAGACAAGCATTCGATGGACCTGGCCGTTGCTGAAGACCGCCTGGCCCAGGCGATCGGCAAGGGCGGCCAGAACGTGCGCCTGGCCAGCCGCCTGACCGGTTGGCAGCTGAACGTGATGACCCAGGACCAGGTGACCGCCAAGTCGGAAGCCGAACAGGCGTCGGCCCGCCAGCTGTTCATGGACAAGCTGGAAGTGGACGAGGAAATCGCCGGCATCCTGGTCAGCGAAGGCTTCGGCACGGTCGAGGAAATTGCATACGTACCGGTCGGCGAGCTGCTGGCCGTGGAAGGTTTCGACGAAGACATCGTCGAAGAGCTGCGCGCACGTGCCCGCGATGCGCTGCTCAATGAGGCCCTGGCAGTCGAGGAAGGCCTGGAGGACGGCCAGCCGGCGCAGGACCTGCTGTCCCTGAAGGGCATGGACGAAGCCACCGCATACGCGTTGGCCGGCCACGGCGTGCGTACCAGCGAGGACTTGTCCGACCTGGCCGCCGACGAGGTCATGGACTTCGGCATCGAAGGGCTGGACCAGGAGCGCGCCGCGGCGCTGATCCTGGCCGCGCGTGCCGAGGAAATCGCCCGACTGGAACGCGGCGAATGAGCCGGCAATGAACAGGGCCCTGAGCCGATCAGGGCGTAGAATCCGCGCCACCTCCAGATGCGGGGGGGCGCCCACAAGATCATAGGATCCGAATGTCGCAGCAAACCACCATCCGCAAGCTTGCTGAACTGGTCAATACACCGGTCGAAAAACTGCTGGAACAGCTGGCTGGTGCCGGCATGAAGTTCAGCGGTCCCGACCAGGTCGTGACCAGCTCCGAGAAAGTGAAGCTCCTGGGCTTCCTTCGTCGCTCGCATGGCAAGCCCGAGCAGGCCCCGGAAGAGACTGATCAGTCTGCCAAGAAGATCACCCTCAACCGTCGCAAGCAGCAGGAAGTGACGGTCAATTCCGGTCGCAGCAAGACAACCGTGAACGTGGAAGTGCGCCAGAAGCGCACCTACGTCAAGGCCGATGGTGGTCGTGCGATGACCCCGGACGAAGAGCGTGCCGACATCCTGCGCAAGCTGGAAGAGTCGCGCGCACGCAACCTTGCCGAGCAGCAGGCCCTGGCCGAGAAGGACCGCCTGCGTGACGAGGAAATCGTCCGCAAGCGCGAGGAAGAGGTCGCTGCCAAGGAGCGTGCCGAGGCCGAGAAGAAGGCGGCCGAGGAAGCTGCGGTTGCCGCCAAGGCTGCCGAGGCCCTGGCTGCCAGCAAGCCCAAGGTGCGTGCTCCGATCGACGAAACCGCGCCGCGCCCGCCGCGCGCTCCGGCCGCAGCCCCGGCTGCTCCGCGTAGTGCAGCGCCGCCGCGCAGCGACGACCGCAACAACCGCAACGCGCCGCGCAACGAGCGTGGCCCGGGTGACCGCTTTGCCGGTCAGATGCACCTGTCCGCCGCCGATCGTGCGCGCCGTGGCAACAGCAACAACAGCAACAACCGTGGTCGCCCGGGCAGCCGTCCGACGTCCGGCCGTCGCGACATGTCGCGCGGCGGTGGCAACTCCGGCCCGCATGCCTTCGAGCGTCCGACCGCACCGGTCGTGCGTGAAGTGGCGATCGGCGACACCATCACCGTGGCCGACCTGGCGCAGAAGCTCGCGCTGAAGGGCGGCGAGGTGGTGAAGGCGCTGTTCAAGATGGGCGTGATGGCCACCATCACCCAGTCCATCGACCACGACACCGCGGCACTGGTCACCGAAGAGCTGGGCCACAAGGCGATCCGCGCCAGCGACAACGACGCCGAAGATGCGCTGTTGGCTTCGGCCGGTGAGAACCAGGGCGAGGCCGTGCAGCGTCCGCCGGTGGTCACCATCATGGGCCACGTCGACCACGGCAAGACCTCGCTGCTGGATTACATCCGTCGCACCAAGGTCGCCACCGGCGAAGCTGGCGGCATCACCCAGCATATCGGTGCGTACCACGTTGAAACGCCGAAGGGCGTCATCAGCTTCCTGGATACCCCGGGCCACGCCGCGTTCACCTCGATGCGTGCCCGCGGTGCCAAGCTGACCGATATCGTGGTGCTGGTCGTGGCGGCCGATGACGGCGTCATGCCGCAGACCAAGGAAGCGATCCAGCACGCCCGTTCGGCGGGTGTGCCGCTGATCGTGGCGATCAACAAGATCGACAAGTCCGGCGCCGACCCGATGCGGGTCAAGAACGAGCTGCTCTCCGAGCAGGTCGTGGCCGAAGACTTCGGTGGCGACACCCAGATGGTGGAGATCTCGGCCAAGACCGGCCTCGGCATCGACGATCTGCTGGAAGCTGTCTCGGTCCAGGCTGAACTGCTGGAACTGAAGGCGGTCGACGACGGTCGTGCCAACGGCGTGGTCATCGAATCGTCGCTGGACAAGGGCCGTGGCCCGATCGCGACGGTGCTGGTGCAGCAGGGCCGCCTGAAGAAGGGCGATTACCTGGTGTGCGGCATCCAGTACGGCCGCGTGCGTGCGCTGTTCGACGAAACCGGCAAGCAGCCGGAGTTCGCGGGCCCGTCCATCCCGGTGCAGGTCCTGGGCCTGTCCGGCGTGCCGGAAGCCGGTGACGACTTCGTCGTCGTCGACGACGAGCGTCTGGCCAAGGACGTTGCCCAGCAGCGTGAGACCAAGCGCCGCGAATCGCGCCTGGTCGCCACCGCTGGCAGCCGCATGGAAGACATCATGGCGACCCTGGGCAAGGGCGAGGGCCAGCAGGTCCTCAACCTGGTCATCAAGGCCGACGTGCAGGGTTCGGTGCAGGCGTTGAGCCAGGCCTTGGTGGCGCTGTCCAACGACGACATCCGCATCAACGTGATCCACTCCGGCGTGGGCGGCATCACCGAGTCGGACGCCAATTCGGCTGCCGCTTCGAAGGCCACCGTCATCGGCTTCAACGTGCGTGCGGATGCTTCGGCCCGTCGCATCATCGAATCCAACGGCGTGGACCTGCGTTACTTCTCGATCATCTATGACGTGATCGATCAGGTGAAGCAGGTGGCCTCCGGTCTGCTGGGCGTGGAGATCCGCGAAGAGATCATCGGTATCGCCGAGGTCCGCGACGTCTTCCGCAGCTCCAAGCTGGGTGCCGTCGCCGGCAGCATGGTCATCGAGGGTGTGGTCAAGCGCAACAAGCCGATCCGCGTCCTGCGCGACAGCGTGGTGATCTTCGAAGGCGAGCTGGAATCGCTGCGCCGCTTCAAGGAAAACGTCGAGGAAGTCCGCAACGGTACCGAGTGTGGTATCGCGGTGAAGGCCTACAACGACGTCAAGCCGGGTGATCAGATCGAGTGCTTCGAGCGTATCGAAGTGCCGCGCACCCTGTAATGCTGCAACGGACCGGCCCTCACGGGCCGGTCTCGTTTCATCCCGTAAACTGTAGGGCCTGACTTCGGTCGGGCCACAATCGAATCAAGAGCCTGCCGCGTGCCCAAGACTTTCCATCGAACCGACCGTGTCTCCGCCCAGCTGCGCCGTGAACTCGGCACCCTGGTGCACAACGCCGTGCGCGAGCACGGGTTGCCCTCGGTGAGCGTGTCCGACGTGGAAATCACCCGCGACATGGCCCACGCCAAGGTGTTCGTCACCGCGCTGATGCCGGAACGTTCGGTGGAAGCAGTGAAGGGCCTGAAGGAACTGGCCTGGGGCCTGCGCATGGAGCTGGCGCGCGCGATGAAGCTGCGGCATGTGCCGGAGCTGCATTTCCACTACGACGACTCGGTCGATCGTGGCGAGCGCATCGACAACCTGCTGCGCGACCTGCCCGATACCGTGGCTGCCGAAAAGCGTCGCGAAGGCGACGAAGAATAACCGCGCGACGCCGGGCATGCCCGGCGTTGCTGCATTCCGGCTGCGCGATGTCTGATGCAGACCGCGCTGCGCGCTCGCCGGGCATGGCCCGGCGCTACCCGTACCTGTCATGACCCGAATTCAGTTCCGCCGCCTGGATGGCATCCTGCTGCTCGACAAGCCGACCGGCATGAGCTCCAACGCCGCGCTGCAGGTCGCCCGTCGCCTGTTCCGTGCGGAAAAGGGCGGCCACACCGGCAGCCTTGACCCGCTGGCCACCGGCCTGTTGCCGTTGTGCTTCGGTGAGGCCACCAAGATCGCCGGCCTGCTGCTGGGCTCGGCCAAGGCCTACGACGGCGAGATCGTGCTGGGCCAGACCACCGATACCGACGACGCCGAGGGCCAGGTGCTGCTCGAGCGGCCGGTGCCCGCGATCAGCCCCGAGACCCTGCAGGCGGCGATCGTGCCGTTGCTGGGCGACATCCTGCAGCGTGCGCCGATCTATTCCGCACTCAAGCAGGGTGGGGAGCCGCTCTATGTGAAGGCCCGCCGTGGCGACGCCATCGAAGCGCCCGAGCGCCAGGTCAAGGTCCACGCCATCGAGATACTGGAGCAGCAGCCCGAGCGGCTGCGGCTGCGGGTCACCTGCGGCTCGGGCACCTATATCCGCAGTCTGGCCCGTGACCTGGGTGAAACGCTGGGCTGCGGCGCGCACATCAGTGCCCTGCGCCGGTTGTGGGTGGAGCCGTTCCGCGAACCGGCGATGGTCACCCTGGATCAGTTGAGGGCCTTGGTGGACGCGCAGGACGAGGCCGCCCTGGACGCGCTGCTGCTGCCGTTGGCGGCGGGTCTGTCCGAGTACCCCCGGGTCGACCTGGACGCCGAGCAGGTCCAGCGTTTCTGCGTGGGCCAGCGCCAGCGCGACCCTTCCTGGCCGCGCGGCCTGGTGGCCGTGTTCGGTCCCGGATCGGCGGCGCAGGGCCTGGGCCAGGTCGACAATAGCGGTCTGCTGGCCCCGCAGCGCCGCTTCAACCTCTGAACGGGGAAGCCCGGTTCAGCCCCGGACCTTGTTCCAAAGCCCCCTGGCCGTTACAATTCCGCGGCCGTTTTACGGCAGCCTGCCGAAGGCGGGTTTCATCCATTTGTTGGTTCACGGCGAGCCAGGCGGTGCGCGAAAGCGCGTTCCTGCCGGCCACGCATCACAGAGAAAAAAGACATGTCGATCGACACCCAGAAGGTCATTGAAGACAACAAGCGCAGCTCGGCTGACACCGGCTCCCCGGAAGTCCAGGTTGCACTGCTGACCGCCCGCATCGAACTGCTGACCGGCCACTTCAAGACCCACAAGAAGGATCACCACAGCCGCCGTGGTCTGCTGCAGATGGTCAACCGCCGCCGCAGCCTGCTCGACTACCTGAAGAAGAAGGACGTCGAGCGTTACAAGGCCCTGATCGAGAAGCTTGGCCTGCGTCGCTAAGCAACGAATCCCCCGCGGCGCAGCGATGCGCCGCGGTTTTGTTTTGTAGCACCGCAATACCTTTTTCAGACCGGAACGACCGGTCATCCGTTGGCGGCAAGGGTCGCCCCCGGTCCATTCGCAGACAGCATCCCCAAGGACACCCCCGTGGCAAAAATCACCAAAACCTTCCAGTACGGCAAGCACACCGTCACGCTTGAGACCGGCGAAATCGCCCGCCAGGCCGGTGGCGCCGTCATCGTCAAGTTCGACGATACCGTGCTGCTGGTCTCCGCCGTTGCCGCCAAGAGCGCGCGTGAGGGCCAGGACTTCTTCCCCCTGACCTGTGACTACCAGGAGAAGTTCTACGCCGGTGGCCGTATCCCGGGTGGCTTCTTCAAGCGCGAAGGCCGCGCGACCGAGAAGGAAACCCTGATCTCGCGTCTGATCGATCGTCCGATCCGCCCGCTGTTCCCGGAAGACTACAAGAACGAAGTCCAGATCATCGCCACGGTGATGTCGCTGAACCCGGACATCGACGGTGACATCCCGGCGCTGATCGGTGCCTCGGCTGCGCTGTCGCTGGCCGGTACCCCGTTCAAGGGTCCGATCGCCGCCGCCAAGGTGGGTTACAAGAACGGTGAGTACATCCTCAACCCGACCGTGACCGAGCTGAAGGATTCGGAGCTGGAGCTGGTCGTTGCCGGTACCGCCAACGCCGTGCTGATGGTGGAATCCGAAGCCGCGCTGCTGTCCGAAGACGTGATGCTGGGCGCTGTGACCTTCGGTCACCGCGAAATGCAGAAGGTCATCAACGCCATCAACGAGCTGACCGTCGAAGCCGGCACCAAGCCGTCGACCTGGGAAGCCCCGGCCAAGAACACCGCGCTGATCAGCGCCCTGCAGGAAGCCATCGGCCCGCGTCTGGGCGAAGCCTTCCAGGTGCGCGACAAGCTGCAGCGCCGTGACGCCATCTCGGCGATCAAGAAGGACGTGACCGAGTCGCTGGCTGGCCGCGTTGCCGCCGACGGCTGGAACCCGGCCGAGCTGTCGAAGGAATTCGGTGAGCTGGAATACAGCACCATGCGCAACTCGGTGCTGGACACCAAGGTCCGCATCGACGGCCGTGCGCTGGACACCGTCCGCCCGATCGCCGTGAAGACCGGCATCTTGCCGCGTACCCATGGTTCCTCGCTGTTCACCCGCGGCGAAACGCAGGCCATCGTGACCATCACCCTGGGCACCGCCCGTGATGGCCAGGTCATCGATGCCGTCTCCGGTGAGTACAAAGAGAACTTCCTGTTCCATTACAACTTCCCCCCCTATTCGGTGGGTGAGACCGGCCGCATGATGGGCCCGAAGCGTCGCGAGATCGGCCACGGCCGTCTGGCCAAGCGCGGCGTGCTGGCAGTGATGCCGTCGCTGGAATCCTTCCCGTACACCATCCGCGTCGTCTCGGAGATCACCGAGTCGAACGGTTCCTCGTCGATGGCCTCGGTCTGCGGCTCGTCGCTGGCCCTGATGGACGCCGGCGTGCCGGTGAAGGCACCGGTTGCCGGTATCGCCATGGGTCTGGTCAAGGAAGGCGATCGCTTCGTCGTCCTGTCCGACATCCTGGGTGACGAAGATCACCTGGGCGACATGGACTTCAAGGTTGCCGGTACCGCTGAGGGCATCTCCGCCCTGCAGATGGACATCAAGATCGAAGGCATCACCGAAGAGATCATGAAGCAGGCTCTGCAGCAGGCCAAGGCCGGCCGTCTGCACATCCTGGGCGAAATGGCCCATGGCCTGACCGCTCCGCGCGAAGAGCTGTCGGACTACGCGCCGCGTCTGCTGACCATCAAGATCCACCCGGACAAGATCCGCGAAGTGATCGGCAAGGGTGGTTCGACCATCCAGGCCATCACCAAGGAAACCGGCACCCAGATCGACATCCAGGATGACGGCACCATCGTCATCGCGTCGGTCAATGCCATCGCTGCGCAGGCTGCCAAGGCCCGCATCGAGCAGATCACCTCGGACGTCGAGCCGGGCCGCATCTACGAAGGCAAGGTCGCCAAGATCATGGACTTCGGTGCGTTCGTCACCATCCTGCCGGGCAAGGACGGCCTGGTGCACGTGTCGCAGATCTCCAGCGACCGCGTCGAGAAGGTCGGCGACGTGCTGAAGGAAGGCGATGTGGTCAAGGTCAAGGTGCTGGAAGTCGACAAGCAGGGCCGTATCCGCCTGTCGATGAAGGCCGTCGAGGAAGGCGAAGGCGCCACCGCCGAGTAATCGACCTCCGGTCGATTCCGGTAGGTGTCAACCTTGGTTGACACGCCGAAATGAAAAAGCGGGCTTCGGCCCGCTTTTTCTTTGCCTGCTGTCGCGTCGGCCGCGCCGGCCGCTATGCTTCGCGCATGGACAGCCTGCGTCTGCTCGACCTTGAAATCGACCGCCCTTCACAGCGGGTCACCCGCGCAGGCGTCGCATTGCCGGTCCATGGCCTGAGCTGGCGCCTGTTCGGAGCGCTGCTGGAGCGCGGCACCGACATCGTCGATTTCGACACCCTGGCCGAACAGGTCTGGGCACCAGCGGTCGTCGGCGAAGATGCGATCAGCCAGCGGGTGAAGCTGCTGCGGCAGGCGTTGGGCGATGACAGTCGCCACCCACGCTATATCCGCTCGGTGCGTGGACGTGGCTATCAGCTGTGCGCCGCGCCGGTTGCCCTGGAGCCGACGTCGCCGCCAGCTGCACGCCGCAAGTGGCCTTGGCTGGCCGGCGGTGCCGCCGCCGTTGCCGTACTGGCCACTGTTCTACTGTGGCCCACTACGGCAGCGCCGCCGGCCGCGCAGGCGCTGCTGCAGCGCGCGGAGTACTACGCCAGCATCGGCCAGGCCGGCAACAACGAGCGCGCCATTGCCCTGTACCGTCAGGCGCTGCAGGTGGATCCCGAGTCCAGCAGCGCACGCCGCGGGCTGTCACGTGCCTTGTCCGCGCAGGGGTGCCTGTTCAATGGCTCGGCTGCGCAGATGGACGAAGCCCTTGCCCTGGCGGACGCTGAACTCCGTCGCGCTTTCGATGACGGTGCGGCGCACGCATTGCGCGGCTATGCCTACGACTGCCTGGGGCGGATGGGTGAGGCCATTGCCGATTACCAGCGCGCCATCCAGCTGGATCCCGCTGATGAGCGCACGCGCGCATCGCTGGCCTATCTGTACCAGGAGCAGGGCCATCTTGTTCTTGCGCTGCGCGACAATCTCGCATTGACGGCGCCCGAGCGCCTGCGTTTCCGCGACGTGCAGGTGGCACGTGAACTGGAGCTGCTGGGCTTCACCCAAGCGGCGGCACAACGGCACGCGCGGAACTTCCAGCTGTACCCCGACAACGTCTTTGCCAACATCGCCTGGCCGCGCAGCCTGTTTGCAGCCGGTGCATCCGGGCCCGCCAGGCAGGCGCTGTCCGAAGCACTGTCGCGCGGCACCCCGCATCCACAACTGCTGCGACTGCAGGGCGAACTGGCGCTGCAGGCCGGGGATCGCGCCGCCGCCGCCGCTGCCTTCGAGCAGGGTCGCCAACTGCGTCCGCAGCAGTCGTTCGGACAGACCCTGGCCATGCTGTACGCACAGCCGGGCCCGTCACCGGAATGGATCGGCAACCGCCTGACGGTGTTGCAGGCGCAGCGCGGCGACGGTTGGTCCGATGCGGCACTTGAGCGGGCCCTGCTGTTGCAGGCGCAAAGCGACCCGGAGGCTGCCGTCACCGCGCTGCAGCAGGCGGTCAATGATGGCTTCCGCGATGCGGCGTGGCTGCGCGCCACGCCGCTGTTCGCGCCCTTGCACAGCACTTCGGGATGGGCGGCTCTGCTGGCGCGCATCGATGCCGACATCGCACGCCAACGCAGCCGGGTGCTGGCTGCTGACTGGCGTCCCGCCGACCTCTCGGGCCTCAGCGCAGCGCCGGCAACAGGAACTCGGTGAGAATCCGTCGCGACTGTGGGTGGGCCAGGCTGCGGTTGTAGGCCTGGCTGGCGATCACGGCCACGGCGCGATGCTGCGGCAGCAGGAAGACGTAGTTGCCGCCATTGCCGGACATTGCCCACACCGTCTGTGGTTTGCCGTCGACCACCAGCTTCAATCCCCACCATTGATAGCCGTAGTCACTGCCATCGCCAGCCTGTGCCTGCGGTTGGATCATGGCGGCAATGTAGTCGGGCGGCAGAAGTTGTCGGCCCTGCCAGCGGCCGCCATCGAGTACCAGTTGGCCCAGCCTGGCCAGATCGCGGCTGCGGTAGCGGGTGCCGCCGCCGCCCATGCCGATGCCCTCGGGTGAACGGTTCCAGTGGCTTGCGGTGATTCCAAGCGGTCGCTCCAGCACGCGTGCGGCGTAGTCTGCCAGCGGCTGACCGGTCGCCTGTTCCAGCACCGCGCCGAGCACGAAGGAATTGGCGGTGCAGTAGGCGAAGGCACGCCCGTGCGGGCTGTCCGCCGGACGCGGCATCCATGGTGCGAATCCTTTGACCGGCAACCCCAGGGTGAAATCGAGCCAGCGTTCGGTCACGTACATGCGCTCTTCGTTGCCTGCCGAGAACGCATTCTCGTCATCGCACTCCCACAGGGAACTCATGGTCAGCAGATCTTCCACCGTGGTTTGACGCAGGCGCGGGTCCACCGGATGGCGGGCGGTGTAGGCGGGGAAGTAGTCATAGACGCGGGCGTGTACGCCCGGCAGCTTGCCCTCGCCAATGGCAGCCCCCACCAGCAGCGCGGTCACGCTCTTGCTGGCCGAACGCACGTCGTGCAGGGTCTGCGCATCGGCGCCATTGAAGTAGCCCTCGTAGACGACCCTGCCGTCCACCTGCAGCAGCACGCTGCGGATCTGCTTCAATTCATCGCTGGCAATGGCGTGTTCCAGCGCCTGCAGACGCGCAGGGTCGGGCGGGGCGGCAGTACAGGGCAGGCTGAGAAGCGATGCCAGCAGGCCGGAAAGGGCCAGGAGTGAACGCATGATCGGGCTCCATCGAAAGGAGCCCGATTGGGCCAGAGCACCGGCTGAAGTGCTGGAAATTCCCCTGAAGAATTCTGAAGGCCTTGCGCTGCAAGGCTCGGCGCTACACGGGCTGTTCTTCTTCGTGCCCCAGCCACCACACCTGGCCGGGCTCCGGGGCCGGAAGTGGATGCTCGCGCTGTTCAATCGCCTCCAGCACGCGCCCACTGCCGGCTGCCGTCCATGCCGCCATCAGTTTCTCCACTGCGGCCCGGCCCTGTGCGGCGATACCGAGGTTTCGTTCGCTCTCCCAGCGATCGTCATCATCACGGGTCTCGTCATCGCCACGATCGTCATCGTGCTGGTGCGGCGTGCCATAGCTGCAGCGCAGGCACAGGTGCCGCACCGACTGGGTCCAGTCCTCGACCAGACCAATGCCCGGCAAGGTCAGCGCACGCAGCGCGGCAATGTCCTTCGGCCCGTCGCACTGCACGAACACGGCATGGGTTGCCATGTCCGACTGCTGCAGGCGCTGCATGGCATTGAACACCGGAACCTCGCGCTCGCCGTAGGTGCGATGCCCGGTGGATGCGCCGTCATGCAGCACGATGTCACCGAAGCGGAACCCGCTCTCCGGCAGCGGTACGTTCTCCACCCGTGCACGCACGGGATCCAGCCGGCGCATGTACACCGTCTCGCCGCTGGACCATGGATTCAGGCGGACACAGGCAACGCCGAAATTGCCGTCGATCGGGCCTTCACCTTCGGGCAGTGTGATGCCGCAACGGGTCCATTGCCGGCGCGCCTCGGCCCAATCACCGGTGCCGGTGGCGGCAATTCCAGCATTCCATGCGGTGGCCTCGTCGAATGCATCGCGCAGCTGTTCCGAGCGCAGGTTGTCCTGCAGCGATGCCGGCCAGTCGCGCAGGTACTTGTGCGCCAGCCCGCGCATGTAGTGCAGGTGGGGGATGTCGGGCGTCCATTCGACGAGTTGCCCGAACATTGCCGCTGCGTCAGCCAGTTCGCCTGCGTCGAAGGCCGCGTAGGCACTTGCCTCCAGTGCCTGCAGCTTGTGCAGGGTTTCGTCGTCCAGCAGTTCGTCGTCTGCGTCGTGGTCTGCGGTCATGTCCGTGTGCCATTGAAGATCCAGCGCCACCTTAGCCCAGGCAGGTCGCGTGTTGTCCTGCAGCGAAGTGCTTTCGACGTTGCGCAGCCGCGACCGTGTCAGCTTCCAGTGGCCGGCTATTGTCCAGCGGACGACTTGCACGGACATCCGCACCCTGGAGCGATCTGTTTGCTAACGTGGCTGCGCCTTCGACCCGGGAGTTTCCATGTTCCGCCAGACCATGGCCGTACTTGCAGTGCTGATCGCCAGCGCCCTGCCCAGCGCAGCGCAGGCAGCGCCGGCGCAACCGCCGATTTTCGGTGCGTACTATCCCGGTGGTTCTGCCGAGCGTTATCCGGTATCGAGCATCCCGGCCGAACGACTCACCCATCTGTTCTATGCGTTTTCCACCATCGAGGACGGACGCTGCGTGATTGGTGCCGAGGCGCCGGCCAACTTCGCCGCGTTGGCCGAGCTCAAGCGCCGTCATCCGCATCTGCGCACGTTGATTTCGATCGGTGGCTGGGGCGCGGGCGGATTCTCCGACGCAGCACTGACCGAGGCCAGCCGCAGGCGCCTGGTCGACTCGTGCATGGCGTTGTTCTTCGAGCGCCATGCCGGCAGTTTCGATGGCGTGGACATCGACTGGGAGTTCCCGGTCAGCGGTGGCCCGAAGGAGCTGGCGCACCGGCCGCAGGACCGCGCCAACCTGACCAGGCTTGCGCAGGCCTTCCGCGTGGCGCTGGATGCACGTGGCAGAAAGGCGGGGCAGCCGATGCTGCTGACCGCGGCGCTGGCCGCGGGTCGCCTGCAGACCGATGGGCCCTACGATCCCGCCGCCAGCTACGATCTGCCGGCGTTGGCCAAGGTGTTCGATTTCATCAACCTGATGAGCTACGACATGGGCACCGGCTTCTCGGCGGTGTCGACCTTCAATGCGCCCCTGCATGAAGTGCCGGCCGACCCGCTGGCGCCAGAACTGCGGCGCTGGAACAACGTCGCCGGTGCCGTGCAGTACTACCGCGAGCACGGGGTGCCGGCGGACAAGCTGGTGCTGGGCGTGCCGTTCTATGGGCGCGGTTTCAAGGTGACCGGCGAGTCGGCGGATGGCCTGTACCAGGCCTACAGCGCTCCGGCCGATGCCGGTGACTGGCGGGTGATCAAGGCGCGCTATCTCGACCAGCCGGGCTGGAGCAAGCACTGGCAAGCGCAGGCGCAGAGCCCGTGGCTGTACAACCCGACCGAGAAGATCTTCATCAGCTATGAAGACCCGCGCTCCATCGGCCTGCGGGCGCAGTTCGCGCGCGAGCAGGGCCTGGCTGGTGTCTTCATGTGGGAGCTGACCGGTGACGACGAGCAGGCCAGCCTGCTCAACGCCATGCTGGCTCCCTGGCAGAAGGCCCGCGTCGGCGACTGACCGCTTCAACATGTTCGAGCCAGTCCGGGTTCGGCGGTTCCAGGCACGGCCTGCGGCCCGAAACCGCACATCTGCGCCACGCACGCAGCGCTAAGCTGCGTGCATGATCATCATCGACCGCTTGGACCATCTGGTTCTTACCGTTGCCGACATCGAACGCAGCTGCAACTTCTACCAGCGCGTGCTGGGCATGCAGGTCGTGCGCTTCGGTGCCGGTCGCGTCGCCCTGCAGTTCGGCCAGCAGAAGATCAACCTGCACCCGGCCAGCGCGCCGCTGCAGCCCCACGCCCTGCAGCCTACCCGCGGCAGTGCCGATCTCTGCCTGATCACCTCGATGGGCATACAGGCGATGCTGGGCCACCTGCAGGCAGAGCAGGTGCCGGTTGAAGAAGGGCCGGTGCCGCGTACGGGAGCGCTTGGGCCGATCGAGTCGGTGTACTTCCGTGATCCGGATGGGAACCTGATCGAAGTTGCCCGCTACGTGGACGCCACGTAACCGCGCCGGCTGCGAGCAGGCCTGGTCAGTTTGCCCACACGCTGTTGGGGTCACCGTTGCGGGCCCGCCGCTGGCTCGCATATGCCAGGCGGGCAAAGCCAAAGGCCATCGCCAGTGCCATCGCATCGATCCAGAACAACGGCCAGTGGCCGCGTGCGGCGGCCAACCACAGCCAGTCACCGTTGAGGGCGCCGTGTGCCACCGGCACCAGCGCGGTGCTGATCGCTGCGGCCCATAGTAGCTCGCGCGCCGCCTGTGCCGGGCGGCGCAGGGCAGCCCACAGCACACACGCCGCCCAGGTCACGAAGCAGGCCCAGCGGATGCCGTGGTCGACCTGGGCAGGTGCGACCCGCTCCAGCACCAGTGCGGTGACGAAGGCCACCGAGATCGCCACGCACAGGCCGATGCAGACACCCACCGTGGCCCGCGCCATGTTGACCGCCGCGCGCGACTGCTGCGGCTGACGGCGCTTGCGACGCGACTCGATCCACAGCAGGTTGCCCGAATAGAACAGGAAGGCGCCGCCGAGGCCGAGCAGGAAGTACAGCCAGACCACCACGCCGTTGCCGAATTCGCCGAAGTGCAGGGCATAGGCGGCACTGAGCGTGGCGTGGTTGGCATCGCGTTGGCCAGGCAGCTGGCTGGCCAGCACGCGGCCGCTTTCGACATCCAGCGCGACAGCACCGAGCGGGCCAAGCGTGCCGCTGGCCTCGCCGGTGATCTCGATGGTCGCGTTGGCATCACCGCCATTGGCCAGTTTCAGGTAGGCCGGTTCAAAGTTGGCCACGCCCTGCGCGCGCGCCACTTCCAGCGCCCGCGCGTGCAGTTCACGCAGGCTGCCCGGCGCAGCGGGAATGCCGCTGGCTTCGCGCAGCGGCGCGGTATCCATCGCCGTCGGTACCGCCTGCAGTGCCTTGCCGTCGTAGATCAGGGGATTCAGTACGGCCATCTGCATGAACACCAGGCAGAGCAGGGCACCGGTGACCGCGAACATCAGATGGAACGGCAGGCTGAGCACGCCGATCACGTTGTGCGCGTCCTGCCACTGCTGCTTGAGATTGCGGCCCGGGCGCAACGCGAACAGATCGCCCAGCAGCTTGGGCAGGTGGATCACCAGGCCGCTGAGCAGGGCCATGCCGTACAGCAGGCTGACGATGCCCATCACGTAGATGCCGGCCACCGGCAGGCCCAAGCTGTAATGCAGTTCGTTGACCAGTTCGGCCAGCCCGGTCTGCGGCGGCGTCGGGCTGCCGCCGATCTGTCCGGGCCATGCATAGCGCCAGCTGCCGTCCTCGGCCTGCCAGTAGGCCAGCGGCTGCGGATGATCGGCGCCGGGGAAGGTCATGCCGACGTGGCGACGCGCCTCCGCGTGCGTGGCCAGCACGTCGTCGAGCAGGTACTGCGCGTCATCCAGGCCGGCGGGCAATGCGGTTGCCGCGCCAGGCGTCTGCCACAGCGGGAGATCGTGGTGGAACAGGGTCAGCGCGCCGGCATAGAACGCCACGAACAGCCCGAAGCCGGCGACCAGGCCAACCCAGGTGTGCAGGGTGGTGAACGTACGCAGCGTCTGGGAACTGAATTTCATGCGGTCGATCTCATTGCACCGCGCCGGTCAGGCGCAGCAGGCCGAGTGCGGCGAAGCCAAGGGCCGCGCAACCGGCCAGGGTCAGCCAGGCGCGCAACGGGCTGCGGAAACTGAAGGCCCACAGCGCCGCCAGCATCCACAACGGGACGAACGCGATCAGGCTCGGCACCAGGGCCTTCTGCCAGGGGCCCGGCGGCAGCCAGGCGACCAGGCCGGTCGCCGCAGCGGCAAGGAAGAAGCCGGCGACGATGCCGGCCAGTGCGCGCGACCACATCAGCGCGGCTCCACATCGGGGCGGTGCCACGCGGCCAGTGCCGGCAGCAGCATGGCGGCCAGCATCCAGGTGCACAGCATCGCCACCAGGCCGGCGGCAAAGCCCAGTTCGGCCATCCACAGCCACAGTGCGGCCACGGCAGCGACCAGGCCGATCTGCCGGCCCAGGCGCCCGGCACGGCGCAGCCGCGGCCAGCGGCAATGCGGGGAGGCGGCATAGAAGGCCAGCGCGGAGAACATCGCCGACAGCATGCCGAGGCTGCAGAAGCCCAGGGTCGACAGGCCGACGGTGATCATCGGGGGCTCCGGGACCGGCACAATGCCGGTGAACGCGGGGCACGGGCGGGACCGGCGGGCGCCGGTCGGGGCGGGTGGCGCATTGCAGGGTCCTGGGGGAAGCGGGCAGGCCGGCACAGGGGCTGGCTGCGCGCACATGGTAATCATTGCGTTTTCACGCCGCCAGCCAGCGCCATTCAGGCGCCGCTTGGGCTTTGTCGGCCACTGGTTTAAGATCATCGGCAACCCCATCCTGGAACAAGGTGGCCCGCGCCCAGCGCCGGCCGAGCGTGCGACATGAGCACTACCACCGCCCACTGTTGACCTGCCCCGAAGGCCCTGCATTCCAGGCGCCCTCGCGGCGCTTTTTTATTGCCCGGGCGTTGGCCCGGGAGCGCTTTCCAGCCCGCCCGGCGGGCCCCGCATGAAGCCATTGCAATGATCACGATTACCCTTCCCGACGGCAGCCGCCGCGAATTCGAACATCCCGTCAGCGTCATGGACGTCGCCCAGTCGATCGGTGCCGGCCTGGCCAAGGCCACCATCGCCGGTTCGGTGGATGGCGTGCTGGTCGATGCCAGTGACGTCATCGACCACGACGCCTCCCTGCGCATCATCACCGCCAAGGACGAGGAGGGCGTGGAGATCATCCGCCACTCCAGCGCCCATCTGGTCGGCCATGCGGTCAAGCAGCTGTACCCGGACGTGAAGATGGTCATCGGTCCGGTGATCGCCGAAGGCTTCTACTACGACATCTACTCCGAGCGTCCGTTCACGCCCGAAGACATGGCCGCCATCGAAAAACGCATGGGCGAGCTGATCGCGCAGGACTACGACGTCATCAAGAAAGTGACGCCGCGTGCGGAAGTCATCGAGATCTTCAAGGACCGTGGCGAGGACTACAAGCTGCGCCTGATCGAGGACATGTCGCCGGAGATCCAGGCGATGGGCATGTACTACCACCAGGAATACGTGGACATGTGCCGCGGCCCGCACGTGCCCAACACGCGCTTCCTGAAGGCCTTCAAGCTGACCCGCATTTCCGGCGCCTACTGGCGCGGCGACGCGCAGAACGAGCAGCTGCAGCGCGTCTACGGCACTGCCTGGGCCGACAAGAAGCAGCTCGATGCGTACATCAAGCGCATCGAAGAAGCGGAGATGCGCGACCACCGTCGCATCGGCAAGCAGCAGGATCTGTTCCACCTGCAGGAAGAGGCCCCGGGCCTGGTGTTCTGGCACCCGAAGGGCTGGGCGCTGTGGCAAGTGGTCGAGCAGTACATGCGCAAGGTGTACCGCAGCACCGGCTACGGCGAAGTGCGCTGCCCGCAGATCCTGGACGTGTCGCTGTGGCAGAAGTCGGGCCACTGGGACAACTACCAGGACGCGATGTTCTTCACCGAGTCGGAGAAGCGTACCTACGCGCTGAAGCCGATGAACTGCCCGGGCCACGTGCAGGTGTTCAACCAGGGGCTGCACAGCTACCGCGACCTGCCGATCCGCTACGGTGAGTTTGGCGCCTGCCACCGCAACGAGCCATCCGGCGCGCTGCACGGCATCCTGCGCGTGCGTGGCTTCACCCAGGACGATGGTCACGTGTTCTGCACCGAAGACCAGGTCGAGGCGGAAGTGACCGCATTCCACCAGCAGGCACTGGCGGTGTACCAGCACTTCGGCTTCGAGGAGATCCAGGTCAAGATCGCGCTGCGCCCCGAATCGCGCCTGGGCGATGACGCCACCTGGGACAAGGCGGAGGGCGCGCTGCGCTCGGCACTGTCCAGCTGCGGGGTGGAATGGCAGGAACTGCCGGGCGAGGGCGCCTTCTACGGCCCGAAGATCGAGTACCACCTGAAGGACGCCATCGGCCGCACCTGGCAGCTGGGCACCATGCAGGTCGATTTCATGATGCCCGGCCGTCTGGGCGCTGAATACGTGGACGAGAACAGCCAGAAGAAGCATCCGGTAATGCTGCACCGGGCCATCGTCGGCTCGATGGAGCGTTTCCTGGGCATCCTGATCGAGCACCATGCCGGCCAGTTCCCGGCCTGGCTGGCGCCGACCCAGGTGGTGGTGGCCAATATCACCGATGCGCAGGCTGAATACGTCTCTGCCGTGACCAAAAGCCTTGCGGATCAAGGCTTCCGCGTCAGCGCCGATTTGCGTAACGAGAAGATCGGCTATAAGATTCGCGAGCACACGCTGCAGCGCGTGCCGTACCTGCTGGTCATTGGTGACCGCGAGAAGGAAAACGGCGCTGTGGCGGTGCGTACGCGTTCTGGCGAAGATCTCGGCAGCATGAGCCTCCAGGCTTTCACCGAGCGGCTCCAGGCCGAGGGCGCGTAAACAAAGGTCCGGCCCGTGCGCATTGGCGCCCGGGCCGGGTTCGACACCCTTGGGAGATCGCAATATCAGTACCCCTGACAACAAACAGAACCGCAAGAATCAGGAAATCCGCGTGCCGCGCGTCCGCGTGATCGGCAGTGACGGAGAAATGATCGGCGTGTTGACGCGAGACGAAGCGTTGTCCATGGCCGAAGATGAAGGCCTGGACCTGGTCGAGATCCAGCCGCAGGCAGACCCGCCGGTGTGCAAGATCATGGACTTCGGCAAGTTCAAGTTCGAAGCCCAGAAGAAGGCCAGCGAGGCCAAGAAGAAGACCAAGCAGGTCGAGATCAAGGAAGTGAAGTTCCGTCCGGTCACGGACGAGGGCGACTACCAGATCAAGCTGCGCAAGATGCGCGGTTTCCTTGAAGAAGGCGACAAGATCAAGGTCAACATCCGTTTCCGTGGCCGTGAAATGAGCCACCAGGAACTGGGTCGCGAGATGGCCAGCCGGATCGAGGGTGATCTGGGCGAGGACATCGTCATCGAATCCCGTCCGCGCCTGGAAGGGCGTCAGATGGTGATGATGATCGCGCCGAAGAAGAAGACCTGAGGCCTGACGGGCTGCCTCGCGGGGCGCCTGGCGGCTGAATGGATGAAGGTGAAGGGGCGCCGCTGGCGTCCTTTTGCTTTTCCGCGACCGGCGCGGCCCGGTTGCGGATGAAAAGCTGTATGGGGGCTGGTTTCAGGGAGGTTTTGCCTGTATCATGCCCGGCTCGACCCACCCAGGACGGGTCGTACGCCGATCATGGCAGGACGGAAAGAGCGGCCCAGGCCGCCGCCAGATCAGTCAGAAACCAGGGTCATATCCCATCAAGGACATTGCAATGCCCAAGATCAAGACCAACCGGGCGGCGGCCAAGCGTTTCCGCAAGACCGCCTCGGGCAAGTACAAGTGCGGCCACGCCAACCGTAGCCACATCCTCACGAAGAAAGCGACCAAGCGTAAGCGTAACCTGCGTCAGACGAATCACGTCCGCGCAGAAGACGCAGGCCGTCTGGACCGCATGCTCCCTTACCTCTGAGGAACTGAAAAATGGCACGAGTTAAGCGTGGCGTACAGGCGCGTCGCCGCCACAAGAAAATCCTTGATCTGGCGAAGGGCTACTACAATGCCCGTCGCAAGGTCTTCCGCGTCGCCAAGCAGGCGGTCATCAAGGCACAGCAGTACGCCTACATCGGCCGTAAGCAGAAGAAGCGCAACTTCCGTTCGCTGTGGATCACCCGCATCAACGCGGCTGCCCGCATCAACGGCCTGAGCTACAGCCGTTTCATGAACGGCCTGCTGAAGGCTGGCATCACCCTGGACCGCAAGGTTCTGGCTGACATCGCCGTGCACGACGCAGCTGGCTTTGCTGCACTGGCCGAAAAGGCCAAGGGCGCACTGGCGGCATAAGTCCTTCCCGATGCCGTTGCCGTTCACGGAGAACGGTGTCAGGTAGAGGCAATGCATGGGGAAGGGCGCAAGTCCTTCCCCATTCTTTTTTGTGCCGGGCGCAGCTGTGCAGATGGCGGGCGACCGGCAAGCGGTGGCGACGGCGCGGCCCTTCGCGCATCGCGATGGCAGACCGACTGGAGTTCCGGCTACCCATGAGCGACATTCAATCCCTCACTTCCCAGGCGCTGGCCGACGTGGCCGCCGCGCAGAGCCCTGACGCGCTGGAGCAGCTGCGCGTGGCCCTGCTTGGCAAGAGCGGCAGCATCACCTCGCAGCTCAAGCAGCTCGGTGCGCTGCCGGCCGACGAGCGCAAGGCCGCCGGTGAAGCCATCAACCAGGCCCGCGATGCGCTGAGCAGTGCGCTGGGCGAGCGCAAGGCGGTGCTGGAAGACGCTGCGCTGGACGCGCGCCTGGCCGCCGAGGCGATCGACATCACGCTGCCGGGCCGCAGTGGCGAACGCGCCGGCCTGCATCCGATCACCCGCACCCTCGAGCGCATCACCGGCATCTTCGGCCGGCTGGGCTACGAGTTGTCCGAAGGTCCGGAGATCGAGGACGACTGGCACAACTTCGAGGCGCTGAACTTCCCGCCGCACCATCCGGCGCGCGCGATGCATGACACCTTCTACTTCGGCGACGGCCGCCTGCTGCGCACGCATACCTCCGGTGTGCAGGTGCGCTACATGGGCGACCACGCGCCGCCGCTGCGCATGATCGCCGCCGGCAAGGTCTATCGCAGCGACAGCGACCAGACCCATTCGCCGATGTTCCACCAGGTCGAAGGCCTGCTGGTCGACGAGCATTCGACCTTCGCCGACCTGAAGGGCACGTTGTCCGAGTTCGTGCGCGCGTTCTTCGAGCGCGATTTCGAGATGCGCTTCCGCCCCAGCTACTTCCCGTTCGTCGAACCCGGCGCGGAAGTGGACATCGCCTGGCAGCAGCCCGACGGCAGCACCCGCTGGCTGGAAGTGCTCGGCTGCGGCATGGTCCACCCCAACGTGCTGCGCAACGTCGGCATCGATCCGGAACGCTACACCGGCTTCGCCTTCGGCATGGGCGTGGAACGCTTTGCGATGCTGCGCTACGGCGTCAACGACCTGCGCGCGTTCTTCGAGAACGACGTGCGGTTCCTGAAGCAGTTCGCGTAACGCATTAGGTAGCGCCGGGCCATGCCCGGCGGACTCAACAACGCAGGCCCAGGCGCATGCGCCGGGCCCACCAGGGTGACACCATGAAATTCTCCGAAAACTGGCTGCGCAGCCACGTCCCGACCACTGCCTCGCGCGATGAGCTCAGCGCAGTGCTGACCGCCATCGGCCTGGAAGTGGAAGAGGTGACCGCGCTTGGCGATGGCCTGCAGCATGTGGTCGTCGCGCGCATCGTCGAAGCCGAGCGCCATCCCGAAGCCGACCGCCTGCAGGTATGCAAGGTTGATGCGGGCCAGGCTGAGCTGCTGCAGATCGTCTGTGGTGCGCCGAATGCGCGCCCGGGCCTGGTCGCGCCGCTGGCGATGGTCGGTGCGCAGATCGGTGAATTGAAGATCAAGCCGGCCAAGCTGCGCGGCGTCGAATCCAACGGCATGCTGTGCTCGGCCAAGGAGCTGGGCCTGGACAACGATGCCTCAGGCCTGCTGGAACTGCCGGATGACGCGCCGGTCGGCCAGACCCTGGTGGAGTACCTCGGCCTGCCGGACGCCAGCATCGAGATCAAGCTGACCCCGAACCGCGCCGACTGCTTCAGCATCCGCGGCATCGCCTATGACGTTGCAGCAGCGACGCGCAGCGAAGTACTGGATTTCATCGCAGAACCGATTGCTGCCCAGGGCAGCCGCGAGCTGGCGATCCAGCTCGATGCCGGTGCTGAAGCGCCGCGCTATCTCGGTCGTGTCATCGAAGGCGTCAACGCCGCGGCGAAGACCCCGTTGTGGATGGCCGAGCGCCTTCGCCGCAGTGGTGTGCGGCCGGTGTCGCTGCTGGTCGACATCACCCAGTACGTGATGCTCGAGCTGGGCCAGCCGATGCACGCCTACGATCTGGGCACCCTGCAGGGCACGATCGGTGTGCGTCGTTCGCGCGCCGGTGAAAGCCTGAAGCTGCTGGATGGCCGTGATGCTGCGCTGGACGACAGCTTCCTGGTGGTTACCGATGCTGACCGCGCGGTCGGCCTGGCCGGCCTGATGGGCGGCTTCGATACGCGCGTCACCGATGCCACCACTGCCGTGTTCCTGGAAGCGGCGCACTTCGCGCCGGCCGCGATCATGGGCCGTGGCCGCAAGCTGGGACTGCATACCGATGCCGGCCACCGCTTCGAGCGCGGCGTCGACCCGGCGCTGCCGCGTACCGCCATCGAATACGCCACCCGCCTGGTGCTGGACCTGGCCGGCGGTACGCCAGCGCCGGTGACCGAGGCGGTACATGCGGCCGACCTGCCGCAGCCGGCCACGATCCTGCTGCGCCGCGCGCGCATCACCCGCGTGCTGGGCATCACCATCGAAGACGCCGAGGTCGAGCGCATCCTGCGCGCGCTGGGCATGCAGGTGGTGGTCGCTGGCGAAGGCTGGCAGGTCACTGCGCCGAGCCGCCGCTTCGACATCGCCATCGAAGAAGACCTGATCGAGGAACTGGCCCGCATCCACGGTTACGAGCAGATTCCAACCACGCTGCCGGGCGGTGCCTCGCGCGTGGCGATGCCGAGCGAAACCCAGCTGGACGCGTTGAGCGCGCGCCGCCAGCTGATCGCCCGCGATCTGCAGGAAACCGTCAATTTCGCCTTCGTCGACGACGCACTGCTGAGCCACTGGCAGCTGCGCGACAACCTGGTGCCGCTGGCCAACCCGCTGTCGGCCGAACTGGCGGTGATGCGCCCGTCGCTGCTGCCGGGCCTGGTCGCCACCCTGGGCCGCAATGCCGCCCGCCAGCTGGGCCGCGTGCGCCTGTTCGAGCTCGGCCGCGTGTTCGCCCAGCAGGCCGGCGACGCGTCGCTCGGCGAAAGCCGGCCCGCGCCGCTGGAAACCCCGCGCGTGGCCGCTGCGGTCTGCGGTGAAGCGCAGGTGGTGCAGTGGGGCCTGCCGACCCGCAAGGTCGATTTCCATGACCTGAAGGGTGACCTGGAATCGCTGGCCGCCGCCAGTGGCGCGGTCCTGGAGTTCCGCCCGTCCACCCGTGCCTACGGCCATCCGGTGCGTTCGGCCGAGGTCTTCCGCGACGGCGTGGCGATCGGCTGGATCGGTCAGATCCACCCGCGCCTGGCCAAGGCGATGGACATCGACGTGGACGTGTACGCCTTCGAGCTGGATCTGGAAGCGCTGTCCGCCCGTGCGCTGCCGCGCGCCGGTGAACTGTCGCGCTACCCGGCGGTGCGCCGCGACCTGGCCTTCCTGGTGCCTGAACAGGTGGCCTGGAGTGACCTTGCCGCGACCATCCGCCAGGCGGCCGGCCCGCTGCTGCGCGAGCTGAACCTGTTCGACCGCTATGTCGGCCAGGGCGTCGAGCCGGGATTCAAGAGTCTCGCTATGGGCTTGATTTTGCAGGACAAGTCGCGCACTCTGACGGACCGCGACGTGGAAGCGGTAGTGGCCGAGGCGGTCACTGCCATCGAGCGTGAACACCACGCCCGGATCCGCGGCTGAGCGGGCAGCACTCGGGGGTAGCAGGCAATGGCATTGACCAAGGCGGAGATGGCGGAAAAGCTGTTCGACGAAGTCGGTCTGAACAAGCGGGAAGCCAAGGAATTCGTCGACGCGTTCTTCGATGTGCTGCGTGAAGCATTGGAACAGGGACGTCAGGTGAAGCTGTCGGGCTTTGGCAATTTCGACCTGCGGCGCAAGAACCAGCGCCCGGGTCGCAACCCCAAGACCGGCGAGGAAATTCCGATTTCCGCCCGTACGGTGGTTACCTTCCGTCCGGGCCAGAAGCTCAAGGAGAGGGTGGAAGCTTATGCTGGATCCGGGCAGTAACCGCGAACTTCCGCCGATTCCGGCCAAGCGCTACTTCACCATCGGTGAAGTCAGCGAACTGTGCGACGTCAAGCCGCACGTGCTGCGTTACTGGGAAACCGAGTTCCCCAGTCTCGAGCCGGCCAAGCGCCGTGGCAACCGTCGTTACTACCAGCGCCACGACGTGCTGATGGTGCGGCAGATCCGCAGCCTGTTGTACGAACAGGGCTACACCATCGGTGGCGCGCGCCTGCGCCTGGATGGTCCGGATGCGCGCGAGGAATCGGCCTTGAGCAACCAGATCATCAAGCAGGTGCGGATGGAACTGGAAGAAGTGCTGCAACTGCTGCGTCGCTGACCCATTTCCGCCGTAATCCGCTATACTTCACGGCCCGCCGTACTGGCGGGCACATCGCAGCATCAGTCGGGGCGTAGCGCAGCCTGGTAGCGCATCTGCCTGGGGGGCAGAGGGTCGTCGGTTCGAATCCGGCCGTCCCGACCACTGTGATGAAACAGACAAGCCTGCGCAGCGATGCGTGGGCTTTTTTGTTGCGGCGTTGTATCCTGCGCGCACTCGTACTACCGCGGCTGCTGAACCCGGTACCCACGAGAATACGATCATGGAAACGCAAAGGAACCGCGCCTGGAGGCGCTCGCAGTCGCGCCACCACGGCGGCGACCACACGGCACCACTGCCGATCTTCAAGCCGGAAAAGAACTGGAAGCTGATGTATACGCGTGGCGACAAGCTGCTGCGGGCGCGCCAGCTGGGTTTCACCTATCCGGTCCGCAGCCCGCGACAACTACTGGATCAGGAATGTTGAACCTGTTGTTTGTCTGCAGCCGCAACCAGCTGCGCAGCCCCACCGCCGAAGCGATGTGGCAGCGCCGGCCAGGTATCAGTGCGCGCTCGGCTGGTACCAGCCCGCACGCGCGCCGGCCCATCAGCCCAGCGGATATCCGCTGGGCGGATGTCATCTTCGTGATGGAGCCCAAGCACCAGCATCGGCTGCAGGCGAATTTCGCGCGCCTGCTTAAACACACGCCGCTGCACTGCCTGGACATCCCCGACGACTATCGCTGCATGGACCCGGCGTTGATGGCGCTGCTGGAAGCGAAGGTCGCCCCTTACCTCGCATCGTCAGCGGCGAAGCGGTAGATCAGCTCCGGGTCGCCTTCGTCGAGGCCGTGCACGATTCCGCACTGCACGAAGCCAGCGGCTGCCAGCAGCCGCTGCATGCTGGTATTGGACTGGTTGGTCGAGGTGAAAAGCCGGGCACCTGCGCTGCACGAGGTGGCATGCAGCAGCAACGCGCTGCCGATGCCGTATCCGCGCAGCGGCGCGGCCACCATCAGCATCTCGATGAAGGCTTCACCGAAGAAGTGCCGATGCTGCACGCGGTAGCCGGCCAGCGTGCCATCGAGCTCGGCAACGTGCATGTGGCCATCCGCCAGCCACTGGCCGATCTGCACCGCACGTCGTGGGTCATGCGCCGCAACGCTGTCGAGGGCGATCAGTGCCGGAAGATCCGTGCATTCGGCCTCGCGTATCCGAAGTGGCGGAGCCTGCAGCGCCATCGCCGACGGCTGCGCAGCAGCAAGGACATCATCGTTGCCAGATACCAGCGGTCCATGCGGTGCTTCCTGCTGTGGGAGCTTCATTCTAGCGAGGATGGGCCCGCCGCCATCGCACTCAGTAGACGCGGAACTCGGCGCGGCAGCCGTCGCTGACCCATACGCCGCGTCGGTCCCAGCCCCAGTTGCGGTCCTCGGTGCAGGTGGTGACCGACTTCTGCTTGACCAGCCGCACGTCATGACGAACGCGGATGCGGCACTGCTTCTCCTTCTTTTCGTAGGATTCGCAGACCAGGCGCTCGCCATCGCGATCACGGTCACGGTCACGTCCGGGCCAACGACCCCGCCCACGCTCTTCGGCGACGAATTCGGCACGACAGCCGTCGGTGACCCACAGCATGCCGCGGCGCTGTCCCCAGTTGTCATCTTCCACGCACCGCGTCAGCGACAGCTGCCGCGCCAGGCGCGCGCGTCCCTCGAACGGACACTGCTGGGTCTTGTTGAAGTGCGATTCGCAGGTCGTGCGCGGAGACGATTCGCTGTCGTAGTCCTGGGCCGAAACAGCGGTCGCGGCCAGCAGCAGGGCAAGCGCAGAACCGCCCAGGGGCAGTAGCAGGCGAAGGCTCATTGAAACACCTCGGGTTGGGAGTGGGACGCAAGAATGGCGCACGTGCGGCGCTCTGCGACGACCGGGCCCTGCGCCGGCTCAGGACGGATTTATAAGTGTCCGGCGGCGCATGCAGGGCGTTACATCCCGTATCATCCCGGGCACATCCGATTGCATCGGTTTACAGTTTTTTACACGTTCCGGCGCTTTCGGACACAGCCCTCGGGCATCGCCCGGGGCCGCTGGCGCGGGTGCGGACAAGGATGTGCGGACCACGACGACCACAGGGGGTTGCGTTGATCAGCAGTATCGTCATTCATCGGTCGGCCGGCACAGGCGCGGCCGAAGTGCAGGTCCTGGACACGACGTTCAAGGGCAAGCGTGTTTTCGTCGCCTGGGGCCTGCGTGGCCTGGAATTGACCCGCGAAGCCGAACCGGAAGATACGGTCGCGGCCCGCCATGCCTTGCGGCTGGTTTCGCGCCAGGCCGACGGGCCGCGCAGCAGCGAGATTTTCATCGCCAGCCAATCGGGTGTGGCGATCAGCGTCTACCGGATGCTGACCGAAGCCCGCAGCGGCGACGCAGTGTTCTTCCTGTGCGATTCGCCAGCGGTAGTGGAATGGCTGGTCACGTCGCTGGCGGTGCAGCCGGAATCGCCCGCGTGACCGGGCGCATCCCGTCGTGCGTCATGCCAACGCCGCGTCCACTGCCGCACGCGCATGCAGCGTCGTGGTGTCGAACAGCGGCACCGGGCTGTCTTCGGCACGTACCAGCAGCATGATCTCGGTACAGCCCAGGATGATCGCTTCGGCACCGCGGGCAACCAGGCGTTCGATCACCTCGACGTACACCTGCCGTGATCGCTCGCTGACCACGCCGGCGATCAGTTCCTCGTAAATGATCGCGTGCACATCGCGGCGGTCGTCGGCCTCCGGAACCAGCACGTCCAGGCCGAAGCGCTCGCTCAGCCGGCCACGGTAGAAGTCTTCCTCCATGGTGAAGGCCGTGCCGAGCAGGCCGACACGCTGTAGACCGGCCTGCACGATGGCCGTGGCGGTCGGGTCGGCGATGTGCAACAGCGGCAGCGGGCAAGCCGCCTCGATCTCACCAACAAGCTTGTGCATGGTGTTGGTGCAGATCAGCAGCAGTTCTGCTCCACCGGCCTGCAGCCGCTGGGCCGCATCGACCATCTCGTTGCCCAGCGCATCCCAGTCACCGTCATGCTGCAGCTGCTTGATGCGGGCGAAATCCAGCGACCACATCAGCAACTGCGCCGAGTGCGCGCCGCCCAACCGCGCGCGTACCTCTTCGTTGATGAGGCGGTAGTACTGCGCCGAACTTTCCCAGCTCATGCCACCGATCAGGCCAAGTGTCTTCATGCGTGTCTCCGTGCCGGGGAGCGCCATTGCAGCACAACCGGGGCCAGGCTGCTGCGTGCGAGCTTGGCCGGGGCGCACAATTGCAGATGGGCCCGTCGCAATTGCTGCCGACACGCCTGATCAGCGTGATAATGGGGTACGACAGGCAGAGGACAGGGCGATGGGCGAATGCTGTGGCTGCGGCAAGACGCTGGATGTGGCAGCCATGCAGGCGCGCCACCGGCGGGTGCTGTGGATCGTGCTGCTGATCAACCTGGCGACGTTCCTGATGATGGTCGCTGCGTCGTGGTACAGCCACTCGTCCTCGTTGCTGTCCGGTGCGCTGGACAACCTGGGCGACGCCGCCACCTACCTGCTGAGCCTGCTGGTGGTGGGGGCCGGCGTGGCGGCCAAAGCGCGGGTTGCGCTGTTCAAGGGCGTGCTGATCCTGGCGGCGGCGGTGGCAGTGGCGGTACAGATCGGATGGCGGCTGGCGCATCCGCAGGTTCCCCTGTTCGAAAGCATGGGCCTGGCCGCGCTGCTGAACCTGGCCGCGAACGGTTTCTGCCTGTGGCTGCTGACGCCCTATCGCAATGACGACGTGAATCTGGCATCGGCCTGGGAATGCGCACGCAACGATATCTTCGAGGGCATTTCGGTGGTGCTGGCGGCGGGTCTGGTGGCGCTGTTCGGTGCCGGTTGGCCGGACCTGCTGGTCGCGGTCGCACTGCTGGTCGTGTTCCTGCGCTCGGCGCTGCGGGTGCTGCGCATCGCGATGGCCGAACTGTGTGCGTCACGCGTTGCCAGCGGCTGAGCCGCAGCAGCTGTAACCGTCGATTCGACCCTGGACTGTGCATGGTGGGGACAGCCGCTGCGCACTATCCTTGCAGGGATTATTCCGGTGGACGAAGTGATGGCCCTGCATACCTGGTGGTGGTTCCTGGCGACGGTGTTCGTGCTGTGCGGCACGCCGGGTCCGAACATGCTGCACATCCTGGGGCGCAGCGTCGGCCTGGGCTTCCGTCGCAGCGTGCCCGCCATGGCCGGTTGCCTGCTGGCGATGCTGGTGGTGCTTGCGGCGTCCGCGGCCGGCCTGAGCGCGGTGCTGCGCTCGTCGCCGATGCTGTTCGATGTGCTGCGTTATCTGGGTGTGGCCTACCTGGCCTGGTTGGGCATCAAGGCCTGGCGGGACAGCTACCGGCAGGCGCCGGTGGCGACAGACGTCGATGCAGCGCTGGCGCCGGTACATGGTGCCTGGGCAGTGTTCCGTGGCGGTCTGCTGGTGGGGCTGAGCAATCCCAAGCTGCTGCTGTTCGCCGCGGCGTTCCTGCCGCAGTTCGTCGACCCGGCGCGTGGCCAGGCCGTGCAGTACACGGTGCTGGTGGCCACCTTCGCCACCTGCGAACTGTTCTGGTACGTGATGTACGCGGCGGGTGGACATGGGCTGCGCCGTTGGCTGGCAAAGCCCTTTGCGCAACGCTGGTTCGAACGCCTGGTCGGCAGCGTGTTTCTCGCCTTCGCAGTGGCGCTGCTGCGCTTCCGGCCCCGCTGAGCCGGATCGTTTCACGCCGCGCCTGCGACCTGTTCACGTGTGTGGCATCGCGGCCTGCCTAACCTGATCGCACCTTCAGTATTCCCGCCAGGGAGAGGATCGACATGATCAAGTGGGCCATCATTTTCGCCATCATCGGCCTGATCGCCGGCGCGCTGGGTTTCGGCGGTATTGCCGGCGCCGCGGTGGGCATCGCCAAGTTCCTGTTCTGGGCCGGCATCATCATCGCCGTCGTACTTTTCGTACTCGGCATGACCGTCGCGAAGAAGGTCGCCTAGCCCGCCAGTTCGTACAGCGGCGCGCTCAATGCGCGCTGCTGTGCGAGAACAGGTTGATGACCAGCACGCCGGCACAGATCAGGCCGATGCCGATCAGTGCCGGTGCATCCAGGCGCTGCTTGAATACCAGCAGGCCGATCAGCGAGATCAGCACTATGCCGACGCCGGACCAGATGGCATAGGCAATGCCGGTGGGGATCGACTTCATCGTCAGCGACAGCAGGTAGAAGCACACACCGTAACCGGCGAGCGCGCCCAGCGTCGGACCGAGGCGGGTCATGCCTTCGGATGCCTTGAGCAGGGAGGTGGCGATCACTTCCAGCACGATCGCGCCGGCCAGGTAGAAATAGGGGTTCATCGCAGTTTCCCGTTCATGCCGGTTCGCACAGCTTCAGTGCCTCCAGGGCCATGGCCTGGGCATTCTGGCGTTCGGTTTCGTCCAAGGGCCGCCCATAGGCGGTCGCCCAGTAGCCATCGGCAACGCAACGCGCGGCGTACAGGCGCGGATCGCAGGCTTCAGCCGGAAACTCGGCCAGCATGCCGCGCATCCACGTTCTCCAGTGGACCAGCAGCGCTGGCTCCAGCATGTTGCCCATGGTGAGCCCGATATCGTTGATCTGCTCCTGCTGCAGCAGATGCTCGAAATTGACCTGCACATAGGCACGGCTGAAGCCGCCATGGCGGGGCGGGGACTGTCGCAGCACCTCGCGCACTCTGTCCTCGAAGTCGGCGATGAGCGAGGTCAGCGTTGCCTCGACCAGGTCCTGCTTGCTGCTGAAATGATGGAACAGCGCGCCCTTGCTGACACCGGCCGCGTCGGCGATGTCCTGCACGGTAAGGGCCGCCAGTCCATTCTGGCCGATGGTGTGGGCGGTCGCGTGCAGCAGCGCCTGGCGCACGCTGTCGGGCGCCTTGCGGCGGGAGCGGGGAGGGGATTCTGGCATGGGGGAACGAAACCGACTGGACGGTATGATTGTAGCCCGAGGGCGATGCGCCCGACGCGCACGATCAGTTCAGCAGGTCACTGCAGATAGAACGCGATGCCGGTGCCGAGCTGCAGGTCGGGGCTGTTGCGATTGAGGCCCAGATCGAAAGAGGCATCCAGCTGCACGTTCGGCCGCAGCATCCAGGTCAGGCCTGCGCCGGCGATGGCCTGGTCGGGTTGCTGCCTGGCGCGGGTGAAGCCGGCTTCGATGTAGGTACCCAGCCGATCGGTCACGCTCAACGCGAGGCTTGGCGACCAGGTCGTGCTGCGCTGGCCCGCGCCGCGCTCGTGACTGCCATACAGCGCACCGCTCCAGCGCTCGTTGAAGGTGTGCTCGACGCTGGCGGCCAGCGCGTACTGGCGGCCGTCGCTGAAGGCGGCATCGCCACGCGCGATCACTCCGCTGGCCAGCAGCGCCCAGGCCGTGCGCTCGGTACTGCCGGGACCGGCCCATTTCACTCCGACCGTGCTGTCGCCGGCGCCACGTTGCTGCGTGCGCGGCATGTCAGGGCCACGTTCGCGCTGGCGCTGCCACGGTGTGGACGCCAGCTGCAGTTCCCAGCCGGGTGCGAGGCCCGTGCGCAACAGCAGGTCGCTGGACAGCGATGTCGTACGCAGGCCGTCGCGATCACGATCACGTTGATAGCTGGGCAGGCCGACTTCGACGGCAAGGCCGCCACGCGGCACTGTGTCGGTACCGAAGCCGATGCCGGGACGGTCGAAGCTGGGAAGTTCTGCGGCCAGCACCGGGGTGCTGGCCAGCGACAGGGCGATCAACAGGGTGTGACGCATGCGGGTTCCGTCTCGCAGGGGGCTCCAGCATGCGCGGGGATGCCGTGCGCGCAGCGTGAGCCGCGCCGTTCAGTCGCCGATGCGGGCGAAGCGTGGCTGTGGGCCGTGCTCGCCGGGCACCTGTTCAATGAACATCGGATAGGGACGCACCCACAGTCCGCCTTCGCCGTACAGGGCGCGATAGAGCACCATCGGCTGCAGCGTTTCACTGCTGCGGACGATGTCGATCACCTCGTACTCGCCACCTTTGAAGTGGCGGTAGCGGCCGGGCGCCAGCGCCGGCAGCGGGGACAGATCGGTCATTGGCGGCATCCGTTACCTGCGCGCCGGCGACGCCGGGGTAGCGCAGTAGGCGTCGATGGCTTCGGCGGTGTTGGCCAGGCCCTGTGCTTGCGCCAGTTCCCACGGCCGCTCGCAGCGCTGGCTGTGCTCGCACCACTGATAGCCGGCCGAACCGATGCATCCGTGCGCATCGCGGTCGCCACCGACCACGGGTGTGGCGGCGTCACGGGTGACCGGTCTTTCCGGGCTGGCACAGGCGGCCAAGGCCAGCAGCGGGATCAGGAACAGGACTTTCATGGGTGCGGCTCCGTGCCGTAAACCGATAGTCTGTGCGGTCCCCGCAGCGGCGGCAAGCCTCGCTGGCCAAGCCTCAACTCAGCGACGCGCGGACCAGTTCCTCGATCAGAACCACGTAGCTGGCGGCGAAATAGAACTTCAGCAGCGTCGAACGCTGCAGTGGAAGCGAGGTGCGCATGTGGAAGGGGCCCCTGTTGATGACGGTAGTGTGAAGCGCGGCTGACTTCGTGACAAGGGTCACGGAATGGATTTCCTAAATGGCCTCAGGGATGTGATGGGCGGCGCTTTCTTAGGTGCTGGTAGGGAGTTTTCGGATAAATCCGATAGGTCTTTCCCGAGGCGCTGGCTAGGCTGGTCGGGCATCGGAGATCGGCCTTGTGCCGGTCCCGGATTTCCCAGAAACGCAGGAGCCTACGATGGTCATCACTGTCCAATGCAATGCCCAGCGGTGGTCCGTGCTGGATCCGCAGACGCGCGCGACCGAAGTGTTCAGCACCGGCGCGGCCGCCTTCGACGCCGCTGCCTCGCGGGCCAGCGAACATCACTGCCGTACCGGCCAGCACAGCACCGTGCGCGTGGAAGCCCTGGGCACCGCGGTCGACGCGCTGCACTTCGGCCGCTGAGCCGGCGCAGCCGCAGTCAGTTGCGGTTGGGTTGGTTGAATGGGGGAAAAACCGCCGTCGCAGCTCCCTCTGTGCGCCACGCCGAGAATCCCCGATGCTTGCCTCCACCGTATTCACCTGGAGACGAGGGATGGGCAAGGGACTCACTTGGCGCACCGTGGCGTGCACCCTGTTGCCGATGATGGCTGCCGCTGGCGGCGCGCAGGCGCAGAACTATGGCTACGACGATCGCTACGATGATCGTGGCGGCAATGGCATCGTGCGCTGTGAATCGATCAAGAACCGTAGTAATGAGTGCCGGCTGGAAGGGCGCGCGCGCATGATCCGCCAGTTGTCCGGCTCCCCCTGCGTGGAAGGTGAGACCTGGGGCCAGTCCCGTTACGGTGTCTGGGTTACCCAGGGCTGCCGCGCCGAATTCGTCGGTGAGTACCGGCGGCCGGGCGGTGGCGGCGGTGGTTGGGGCGGCGGTGGCGGCAACGGCTGGGGCGGAAGCCAGTGGGGTGGTGGCGGCCAGGTGATTGCCTGCCATTCCAATGACCGGCGCCAGCAGTACTGTGATGCGCAGGTTCGTCGCGGCGTGCGCCTGGTACGACAGGAATCGCGCAGCGCCTGCATCGAAGGCCAGAGCTGGGGCTGGGACCGTCGTGGCATCTGGGTCAGCAATGGCTGCAGGGCCCAGTTCCAGGTGAACTGAGCGGCCGACGCAATCGGCTCAAGATCAGAGAAATCTGATAGCGATCACACTTCTTTCCTCGTATTGTCGACTCCCGGGACGCCTTGCGCGTCCCGGTTCGCACTGGCCATCCCTGTCGCGCCCGGTGCGGTCATTCTCTCGTCGTCGATACGCTGTTCAAGGAGTGAGCAACGCATGTTGATCCGACTGCAATGTGAGCAGCGCCAATGGCGCGTGCTGCACCCGGACAAGCCGGAACCGATCGAGTTCCGTGATGGCGTCCGTGCCTTCGATTTCGCCGAAACCCTGGCCCGCCTGCATTTCACCGACACCGGCCAGCGCGCCTCGGTGCGGGTGGAGTCCAGCGGTGCTTTTGTCGAAGCGATCAGCTACGGCTGAGAGCGCCGATCGCCGGCAGGGTCTGCGGCATCCACGCATGGCGTGGATCTACTTTTACCCTGGTAGATCCACGCCATGCGTGGATGTATCTCTGCGCCACCAGTGCCTTGGTAGATCCACGCCATGCGTGGATGAGGGGCCTGGGGAGCCACGCATGACGTGGCCCCATAACCCCGGCGACGCTCAGCCCGCCGCGCTCAGCGGCGGGTTACCGGCTGCCAATTGCGGCCAGCGCTTGAGCAGAGCCGCACGGATGCCGGCGGCATCGATGCCGGCCTCGGCCAGCAGGTCCTCGCGGCTGGCGTGATGCTGGAAGGCATCGGGCAGGCCCAGGTGCAGGATCGGGCGCAGTACGTCCTCGGCATTGAGCAGTTCGGCCACGGCCGAACCGGCGCCGCCGGCCACCACGTTGTCTTCGATCGTCACCAGTGCGTCGTGCTGGTTGGCCATGGCCAGCACCAGTTCGCGATCCAGTGGCTTGACGAAACGCATGTTGACCACGCTCAAACCCAGTTCGCGACCCACCTGTTCAGCGGCGGCGACGGTGCTGCCGAAGGCGAGCAGGGCGACGCGGTTGCCCTGCAGGCGCAGCTCGCCCTTGCCGATCGGCAGGGTCGACAGATCGCTGCCGGCATCCACGCCGGTACCGCTGCCGCGCGGATAGCGCACTGCAGCCGGGCCGGGGTGCTGCAGGCCGGTACTGAGCATCTGCCGGCACTCGGCTTCGTTGGACGGGGCCATCACCACCATGTTCGGCACGCAGCGCAGGAAGCTGAGGTCCAGGTTGCCGGCGTGGGTTGCACCATCCGGGCCGACGACGCCGGCGCGATCGATCGCGAACAGCACATCCAGGTCCTGGATGGCCACGTCGTGCACCAGCTGGTCGTACGCGCGCTGCAGGAAAGTGGAATAGATCGCCACCACCGGCTTGCCGCCCTGGGTGGCCATGCCTGCGGCCAGGGTCACCGCGTGCTGCTCGGCGATGGCCACATCGAAATAACGCTGCGGATATTCCCGGCTGAAGCGCACCAGGCCCGAGCCTTCGCGCATCGCCGGGGTGATGCCATACAGGCGCGGCTCGGCCGCGGCGGCGTCACACAGCCAGTCGCCAAACACGTCGGTGTAGGTCGGCTTCTTCGCGCCGGTCTTGGCCACCAGGCCCTTGTCCGGATCGAACGGGCCCACCGCGTGGTAACCGATCTGGTCGCCTTCGGCCGGCTCGTAACCCTTGCCCTTGGTGGTCATGACATGCAGCAGCTTCGGGCCCTTGGAGGCACGCAGCGTCTTCAGCGCGGACAGCAGCGCCGGCAGGTCATGGCCGTCGATCGGGCCGGTGTAATGGAAGCCCATCTCCTCGAACATCGTGGACGGCACGAACATGCCCTTCCAGTGTTCCTCCCAGCGCTTCACGAAACGGGCCGGGTTGTTCTTCTTGTCACCGAGGATCTTCTTGCCGCCTTCGCGCAGCGCATTGAGCGTGCGGCTGCCGGTGGCGCGGCCGAGCATCTTGGTCAGCCCGCCCACTGCCTCGGAGATCGACATGTTGTTGTCGTTGAGGATCACCAGCAGGTTCGGTTCCGGTTCCATGCCGCCGGCGTGCATCAGCGCCTCGAACGCCATGCCGGCGGTCATCGCGCCGTCGCCGATCACGGCCACGACCTTGCGGTCGTCACCTTCGGTCTGGCGCGCGATGGCCATGCCCAGCGCTGCCGAGATCGAGGTCGAGGAGTGGCCGACGCCGAAGGTGTCGTATTCGCTCTCTTCGCGCTTCGGGAACGGCGCGACGCCGTCCTTCTGCTTGACGGTGTGGATCTCGTCGCGGCGACCGGTCAGGATCTTGTGCGGATACGTCTGGTGGCCGACGTCCCAGACCAGCTGGTCGACCGGGGTCTGGTACAGGTAGTGCAGGGCCACGGTGAGCTCGATCACGCCCAGGCCGGCGGCGAAATGGCCGCCGCTTTTGCCCACCGATTCGATCAGGTAGGCACGCAGTTCATCGGCAACCGCCGTCAGTTCGGATTCGTCGAACGTGCGCAGGTCATCCGGTGTCTGGATGCGCGCGAGGCGGGGATAGCGGGCAGAGTCGATCATCATGTTCGCACTTGTTCTGAACGCCCATTTTCGCCCTCAAACGGGGGTGGGGCAAGCAAACGCCGCCGTCCGTGACAGGACGGTGAGGGTTGCAATTTCAGGTGTTCAGGTGCAGAGCTTGGAGCGCTTGGGCAGCTGGGCCCTCAGGAATGCCATCTGGTCGGCCAGGATGTTGCGGTTGGACAGGATCAGGTGCTCGATCCAACTCGGCCGGTAGGGCACCGCCAGCAGTGGCATTCCGGCCTGTTGCGGGGTGCGGTCGCTCTTGCGCGAATTGCAGTGGAAGCAAGCGGTGACGACGTTTTCCCAGGTATCCAAGCCGCCTTTGGACAAGGGCATGACGTGGTCGCGGGTGAGAGTCGGGCGTCCGAACTGCTGACCGCAGTAAAGGCAGAGATGAGCATCGCGGGCGAACAGGGCCGGGTTGGTCAGGTTCGGTGTCGGGTCCAGCGCACGTGAGCGGGCATGGCCGCGCGCGGCGATGATCGGGTGCAGGTCCATCCCGCTCTGCATGCCACTGCGACGATTGGTCCCACCGTGGATGTGCAGGCAGGGGTCGCCGAGTGTCCAGGCGACGGCATCGCGGGCGTAGAGGCAGGCGGCGTCCTGCCAGGTGATCCAATCCAGGACCCGCCCGTGGCCATCAAGTGAGAGCAACCGGACCGTGCCGGGGCGATGCAGCGTCGTGGCGTTGGGCGATGCTTCGGCGCCCGGAGCAGAAAACGGAGCTCCGGCTTCGATCAGACCCAAGCGTGTAGTGTCTGTCTCCATCGGGAAAACAGCTTATACCTGAATGTTGACGATTTGTGTATCGCCCAGCGGGCGATACACAAATCGTCAACATTCAGGTCCGCGCATTCCACCTAATCCCCGCACCTGTCGGCGCGCCCCCTTTAACAAAAGGGGGCTTTTCTCCAGACGGATTTCGGGGGTTTCCATCCACGCGTGGCGTGGATCTATGTGTCGACCAAGGTCGACACCTACCAACAGCCGCGGGGAGTTGTCGAAGGCGGGGTGGGTCCGGTTGCGGGGGCGTGAGCGCCATGGATGGCGCGACCGAGGCTACAGGGACGTACTTGCGCCGTCCCCCGCAATTGGACCCACCCCGCCATCCCGCAGGAAACCAGCCGTTGCTGTTGCTGTTGCTGTTGCTGTTGCTGTCGCTGTCGCGGGTGCCGGGCGCGGCCCGGCTCAGGCGCCGAAGCGTTCGTCGTCCATTGCCATCAGCGGTGCGGCACCCGCCTGGATGGCGGCGGCGTGGCCGAGGGTGCGCGGCAGCACGCGGGCGAAGTAGAAACGCGCGGTCTCGCGCTTGCCCTGGGCGAATGCTGCGCCGTGTGCGCTGGCATCGGCGGCGGCAACGCTGCGGGCCCACCAGTAGGCCAGCACCACATACCCCGAATAGAACAGGTAGTCGTAGCTGGCTGCACCCAGTTCGTCCGGGTTGGCGGCCGAACGCTGCAGCACGTCCATCGTCAGCTTGCCCCACTCGGCGGCCTTGGCGCGCAGCGGGCCGATGAACTCGGCCAGGCTTTCGTTGCCCTCGTTGGCCTTGGCGAACGCTTCGATCTCGGCCAGCATCAGCTTCAGGCCAGCGCCCTGGCTGGACGCGGTCTTGCGGCCGATCAGGTCCAGCGCCTGGATGCCGGTGGTGCCTTCATACAGCGTGGTGATGCGGGCATCGCGGGCCAGCTGTTCCATGCCGTGCTCGCGGATGTAGCCGTGGCCGCCGAAGCACTGCAGCGCGTTGTAGGTGTTCTCGATGCCCCATTCGGTCTGGCAGGCCTTCGAGATCGGGGTCAGGAAGCTCACCAGGGTGTCGGCGCGCTCGCGTTCGCCGGCATCGTCTGCATGATGGGCGACGTCGATCAGGGTGGCGGCGTGCAGCGCCAGCAGGCGGCTGCCTTCCACCAGCGACTTGATGGTCAGCAGCATGCGGCGCACGTCCGGATGCACCAGGATCGGGTCGGCCGGCTTGTCCGGGAACTTCGCGCCGCTGAGCGAACGCGACTGCAGGCGCTCACGGCTGTACTTCAGCGCGTTCTGGTAGGCGCGCTCGGACAGGCCGATGCCCTGCAGACCGACACCCAGGCGAGCAGTGTTCATCATGGTGAACATCGCCTGCAGGCCCTTGTGCGGCTGGCCGACCAGGTAGCCCTGGGCGCCATCGAAATTCATCACGCAGGTGACCGAGCCCTTGATGCCCATCTTGTGTTCGATGGAGCCGCAGCGCAGCGCATTGCGCTCGCCAACGTTGCCGTCGCGGTCGACCTTGAACTTCGGGGTGACGAACAGCGAGATGCCCTTGGCGCCCGGGGGAGCGTCGGGCAGCTTGGCCAGCACCAGGTGCACGATGTTGCCGGTCAGGTCGTGCTCGCCGGCGGTGATGAAGATCTTGGTGCCGGTGATCGAATAGCTGCCATCGGCGTTCGGCTCGGCCTTGGTCTTCAGCAGGCCCAGGTCGGTGCCGCAATGCGGTTCGGTCAGGCACATGGTGCCGGTCCAGCGGCCTTCGATCAGCGGCTTCAGGAACGCCTCGTGCTGCCAGGCTTCGCCATGCTGCTTCAGCGCTTCGATGGCGCCGTGCGACAGCAGCGGGAAGTTGCCCCAGGCCAGGTTGGCGGCGTTGATCATTTCGTTGAGCGGCACGCCCAGGGTGTGCGGCAGGCCCTGGCCGCCCAGTTCCGGCGACGCGGTCAGGCCGGTCCAGCCGCCGTCGACGAACTGATCGTAGGCCTGCTTGAAACCGGGCGGCGTGGTCACTTCGCCGCTGGCCTGGTCGAGCACGCAGCCGATCTCGTCGCCCACGCTGTTGAGCGGGGCCAGTACGCTGGCGCTGAAGCGGCCGGCTTCTTCCAGCACGGCATCGACGACGTCAGCAGTGGCGTCGGTGAAGCCCAGGCGGGCGAACAGCGGCTCGACCTTCAGCACATCGTGCAGGCCGAAACGAAGGTCGGAAAGCGGGGCGGTGTAGCTGCTCATCGGTGCGTCTCGATTTGATCAGTAACAGGGGGAGCGGCGCGATGCGTCGCGGCGGAAAGCGGAGATCAGCGCAGCACGCCCGGCAGGCCCGGGGCCTGGTTCAGCGTGCTGCGGCTGTTGATATCGAAGGTGCGCTGCTTCTTTTCCTGCGGCGTGGCCGACACCGTGCCCTTCAGGCTGTAGGCGAGGGTGCGGTTGCTGGCCAGTGCGTCGGCGATCACCAGGCGTGCAGCCGGGCTGGGCTTGAAGTTGACGTTGATGACATCGGCAGAGACACCGCCAATGGAGATGCCCGGCTTGGCGGACAGGGGTCCGGCTTCTGTGTCGCCGATGGTCAGGGCCAGCGCGACGTCGTCGAAGCTCATCGGCATCGAACTGTAGTTCTGCAGACGGAGGGCGACGGTCCAGTCGCCGTTGGCCTGCACGGTCAGCTGCTGCAGGCTCGCGGCCGGTTCCGAAACACGCTTGACGATGCCATCGCCGCAAGCGGCCAAGGCCAGGGTGCACAGGATGATCAAGACGGTACGGAAGCGGTGGAGCATGGGCGCAGGTCCTCTGAAGGCGGTGCGTGGAATAAGCATACTACGGCGTATGGTGGAAAGGGCGCCTGCGGCGACCGGCCACAGAGGGTAGCGCGTGAAGATGCACGCGAGGCGTGCGCGATGCCGGATTGCGGACGTAGCGTGCCCCGGTTGGGCGGCGCCTCAGTCGGCCGGGGTGTCGCGCAGGGGTGCCATCATGCGCAGCGGTGCGAGGTCGTAGCCCATCGCTTCGGCCTTGGCCTTGAGCCGGTCGAACAGGGCGCGGTCCATCTCCGGCAGGCGCGCGAGGATCCACAGATACTTGTGGCCGGGTTCACCGACCATCGCCCACTGGTAGTCCGGGTCCAGCGCGATCACCCAGTAGTCGGCCCAGACCAGCGGCACCCAGCTCAGCCAGTCGGGAACGAAGCGCACCTGCAGCTGGCCGGGCTGTCCCGCAACGGGCCGCGCCACGCCTTCGGCGACAACCCGCTCGCCATCGGCCTTGCGGCAGGCATTGGTGACGCTGATGCGGCCATCGCGGCGCAGCCCGTAGTTGGCGGTGATCTCGCCGACGCACTGCTTCTGGAACGACACCGGCAGATGGGCGATCTCGTGCCACTGGCCGGCGTAGCGATCGATGTCAAGTTCGCTGACGGCGCGCACGGGCTCGGCAGCGAGTGCCGGTGCGGCGAAAAGCAGCAGGCAGGCGAGCAGGGCAGGGCGCAGATGCATGGGTCGGCTCCGGGCAGGACTCTGGAGCGTAGGTTGCCCGGCACGCGGAGGTGTGAATGTTTCGTCAACCCACGTGCCGCATCCGCGCAGGATCGATGCGGCGCGATCCACGTGGTGCTTGGTCGGAAACTCACAGACAAAAAAAAGACCTGCATCTCTGCAGGTCTTTGAACATGGTGGCCGAGGACGGAATCGAACCGCCGACACGGGGATTTTCAATCCCCTGCTCTACCAACTGAGCTACTCGGCCATGTAGAAAAAAAAGACCTGCATTTCTGCAGGTCTTCGAAAGTGGTGGCCGAGGACGGAATCGAACCGCCGACACGGGGATTTTCAATCCCCTGCTCTACCAACTGAGCTACTCGGCCACTTGTTTCGTTGCAGCGATGTCGCTGCCGAGGACGCGCATATTACGGACGTAGGACAGGTTCGGCAAGCGTTTTGGAAAAAAACCTTCACATTGGTGTCTGCGACCGGTGGAAGGCCGTGCAAGTGGTTGATCCTGCGTTGACCAGCTTGGCCGGAAATGCTGGACGCGGAAAACAGCGGCCCGCCGCTGACGCCAAAGCTGACGGGGCAAGCGATACAGCGCCGGCGTGGGGAAGGCGCCGATGGAACGCTGTTTTCATGGCGCCCACGAGGGCAGGGCACGGCGTACTGTCGCGGTTCCCTCCCCGACGCTGCCCGCAGCAGAGCCATTGGACATGTCCGATTCAACCACCCGCATCGTGCTCGCCTCGCGTCCGCAAGGTGCGCCGCTCGCCGCCAATTTCCGCCTCGAACAGGCGCCCCTTCCGGCGCTGGGCCCCGGCCAGGTGCTGTTGCGCAACCGCTACCTGTCGCTGGATCCGTACATGCGCGGACGCATGGATGATGGCCCGTCGTACGCACCGCCGGTGGCAGTGGATGCGGTGATGGAGGGCCAGACCGTGGCCGAAGTGCTGCAGTCGCAGGCGCCTGGCCTGGCGGTGGGCGACCTGGTGCTGGCCCCGGGTGGTTGGCAGACCCATGCCGTGGTGGCAGGCGATGCGATCAGCCGGCGCCTGGATCCGGCCGGGCTGCCGCTGAGTACGGCATTGGGCGTGTACGGCATGCCGGGGTTCACCGCGTACTCCAGCCTGATCGAAATCGGCAAGCTGCAACCCGGTGAGACCCTGGTGGTGGCGGCTGCAAGTGGACCGGTCGGTGCCACCGTGGCGCAGTTGGCCAAGCTGCAGGGCGCGCGCGTGGTCGCCATCGCCGGTGGCGAGGCCAAGCGGGCGTACCTGGAAACACTGGGTGTGGACGTGGCGCTGGACCATCGCGCATCCGATTTTGCCGGACAGCTGCGTGCTGCCGTACCGGATGGCATCGACGTGTATTTCGAGAACGTGGGCGGGCACGTGCTCGACGCCGTGCTGCCGCTGCTCAATGATTTCGCGCGTATTCCGGTGTGCGGCACCATCGCCACCTACAACGCCCGCGGCGTCGCGCAGCCTGGGCCGGATCGGCTCCCCGCGCTGTTCAGCCAGATCCTGCGCCAGCGGCTGACCGTACGTGGCTTCATCGTCCACGACTTCAAGCATCTGTGGCCGGATTTCGAGCGTGACATGCCGCAGTGGCTGCGCGATGGGCGTATCCAGTACCGCGAAGACGTCGTGCAGGGGCTTGAGAATGCACCGGAAGCCTTTTTTGGCCTGCTGCAGGGGCGCAACTTCGGCAAGCTGGTGGTGAAGCTGGATTGAGCGACTGCTTCGCGGACCTGGATCTGGACGCATGCCGCGTACAGGAAGCCGTCGGCGCTGCATCGGTGCGAAGGCTGCACGCGCTGTTCGCAGGCAGCCGACCACCGCATCACGCAGGCGCGGCTAGCGTTGTCGGCGTCACGCCGGCCTGTTGCCGGCGTTGTGGGAGCGATTCATGACCGAACACGACAAGAAGACCTCGAACGCCCACGAAGGCGTGCAGGAAAGTCGCCAGGACCGGCAGCAGGATGAAGTGGCCAAGCAGCGCCCTGGCCAGCAGGACCAGAAGGTACGTGACGCGCATTCGCGTGCACCGGTGCGCAAGGACGGCGGGCAGGACCCGGCCTGAGCGGTTCGCCAAAACAGAAAGCCCCGGCAGTGCCGGGGCTTTCTGTTTTTCATATGGTGGAGCCAAGGAGGATCGAACTCCTGACCTCGTCATTGCGAACGACGCGCTCTCCCAGCTGAGCTATGGCCCCATGGGGGGTGTTGCATCCCGTGGGCAGCGGAGCTGGCGCCACGTGACGTCCCTAGCATAGCGCTGGCCGGTGCCGGCTGCAAAGGGGCAGGCCGAACACAGCGGCGCAGGTGATCTGCGCCGCTGCAGGCCTGGCTCAGGGCAGCAGGGCCGCCGCGCGCTGGATCGCGATGTCGGTCGCAGCCGACACGCCATGCAGGTGGATGCAGGCGTGGATCATTCCCGGCAGGCGCTCCAGCGTGCAGTCCACGCCCGCCTCCCGCAGCTGCGCGGCGTACTGTTCAGCTTCGTCGCGCAGCGGGTCGAACTCACAGCTCAGTACCGTGGCCGCCGGCAGCCCGCGCAGATCGCGGGCGTGCAGGGGCGAAGCCAGCGACTGCCGGCGGTCACCGTCGCCCAGATAGGCCTGCCAACAGCGCTGCATCAGTTCGGCGCTGAGGTAGTAGCCGTCGGCGAACTCGCGGTAGCTGCTGCTGGACATGGTGGCGTCCAGTGCCGGGTACAGCAGCAGTTGATGCGATGGCAGCGGCAGTCCCTGATCGCGCAGCAACAGGCAGCACGCGGCGGCGAGATTGCCACCCGCGCTGTCACCACCGATGAGCAGGCGCGCTGGATCAAGACCCAGGTCTGCGGCATTGGCCTGCAGCCACAGCCAGGCATCGGCGACGTCGTGCAGCGGCGTCGGGAACGGATGCTCCGGCGCCAGTCGATAACCGACGGCAGCGATGACATGGCCGCTGGCATTGGCCAGGGCCCGGCAGGGGCCGTCATAGACCGCCAGCGAGCACTGGAACCAGCCACCACCGTGGGCGAACAACAGGGCAGGGCGCGGGTCCGTGCTGATGGCCGCGGGCGTGTACAGGCGCACGACCAGCGCATGGCCGTCGCGCGCGCTGATGACGTGCTCCACGACATGCGATACCGCCTCGGTGGCACCCTGCAGCGTGGGCAGCGCTTGCTCGCTCAGTGCGCGCAGTTCCAGCAGATCGTCCGGCAGCGGTTGCGCCGCCACCGCATCGACGAACGCCTGCAACGCAGGTTCAAGCGGCATGGTCAGCCTCCTGCAGGAAGGGCAGCAGCTGGGCGAGGAAGGCGTGCGGTGCTTCTTCCATGATGAAGTGGCCGCAGCCCGGCACGACGCTGCCGCGCAGATCATCGGCGTGCGGCTGCAGGGTCAGCATCGGGGCGTTGCCGGTGGCGTGTTCGGCGCCGATGGCCAGCACCGGCATCGTCAACCGGCGTTGTGCGCGGACCTGGTTCTGGCGGATGGTTTCCGGAATCGCGCGGTACCAGGCAAACCCTGCACGCAACGCGCCGGGCCGGCTGTAGGCAGCGATATAGGTTTCGCTGGCCACCGCATCGCGCCGGTACGACCAGCGGTCGAACATGAAGTCCAGGTAGGCGCGTTCGCGACCGCTGATGAGTGCTTCGGGCAGATCGGCCACCTGGTTGAACATGAAGTGCCACAGGAAGATGTTGTCGGCCGGCGCGGCGAAGATGCCCGGCTCAGGCGCCAACCCGGGAATCACCGCTTCGGTCACGGCCAGGCGCTGTACCGCCTGCGGCTGGTCGCTGGCCAGTGCATAGGCGATCCACATGCCGATGTCATGGCCGACCACCTGGTAGCGCTCGTGGCCGAGGGCCTGCATGGTCTGATGCAGTACCGCGGCGGCACTGCCGGTGTCGTAACCGTGTGCGGGACGATCGGATTCGCCGATGCCGGGCGGGTCGACCGCGATCGCTTCGAAACCGGCCTCGGCCAGTGCGTGCAGCACGTGGCGCCAGGCGTACCAGGTCTGCGGCCAGCCCGGGATCAACAGCACCGGTCGGCCGCTGCCGGCGGAGACGCAATGCACGCGCTGGCCGTCGATGCGCAGGTAGTGGTGGCGCAGGGTATCGTCGCCGGGGGTACCAGCGGTGGGGGAGTTCGTCATGGGAATGTTCCTGTGGGGGCTCAGGCGATGCCGAGCATGTGCTGCATCTGGGCGCTGCTGATCGGCGCGCCGGCGAAGTCGTCGAAGATCTTGTCGGTGACCGGGATGATGTGGTCGCGGATGAAGGCGGCACCTTCGCGCGCACCGGCTTCCTGGTCCTTCAGGCAGCACTCCCATTCCAGCGTTGCCCAGCCGGCGTAGTCGTACTGCGCCAGCTTGGAGAAGATCGACTTGAAATCGACCTGGCCATCGCCCAGCGAGCGGAAGCGGCCCGCGCGTTCGGTCCAGTCGGCATAGCCACCGTAGATGCCTTGGCGGCCATTGGGGCGGAACTCCGCGTCCTTGACATGGAACATGCGGACCAGCGGATGGTAGATGTCCAGGAACTGCAGGTAATCCAGCTGCTGCAGCACGAAGTGGCTGGGATCGAACAGGATGCGGCAGCGCTCGTGCTGGCCCACGCGCTCGAAGAAGCGTTCGAAGCTGGTGCCGTCGTGCAGGTCTTCGCTGGGATGGATTTCGTAGCAGAGGTTGATGCCGTTGTCCTCGCAGGTATCGAGGATCGGCCGCCAGCGGCGCGCCAGCTCATCGAATGCGGCATCGATCAGGCCCGGCGGACGCTGCGGGAACGGGAACAGGTAGGGCCAGGCGAACGAGCCGGAGAAGGTGCCCATGTCCTGCAGGCCGAGCCGGCGCGAGGCGCGGGCGGCCAGGTGCAGCTGCTGCTGCGCCCATTCACTGCGTGCCTTCGGGTTGCCGCGCAGTGCTTCCGGCGCGAAGCCATCGCACAGCTCATCGTAGGCCGGATGCACGGCGACCAGCTGGCCCAGGATGTGGGTGGTCAGCTCGCTGACCTGCAGGCCATGCTCGGCCAGGGTGCCGCGGATGTCGTCGCAGTAGTCCTGGCTGTCGGCAGCGGTGGCCAGGTCGAACAGGCGTGCGTCCCAGGCCGGAATCTGCAGGGCCTTGAAGCCGTGGCCGGCCGCCCAGGCGGCGATGCCGGACAGGCTGTCGAACGGCGCCTGGTCTCCAGCGAACTGCGCCAGATGCAGGCTGGGGCCTTTGAGGGTTTGCATGTGTTGCTCCAATTGTTTGTCGGTCGACAAAGAATAGGCGCGTGCATCGGGATGGTCAACACCCGCGTTACACTGCGCGCCTCAGAACGGCAGGCAGGCAGATGGCAGGGCGACCGCGCGAATTCGACAGGGACCAGGCATTGCGCAGGGCGATGCTGCTGTTCTGGCAGCACGGCTATGAGGGCACTTCGATGTCGGCCCTGGTCGAAGCGCTTGGCATTGCTTCGGCGCGCATCTACGCCGCGTTCGGCAGCAAGGAGCAGTTGTTCCGCGAAGCGGTGGCGCTGTACGAAGAAGGCGAGGGCGGCTTCGCGCCGCGCGCGTTGGAGCAGGCGTCACTGCGCGATGCGATCGGCAGCATGCTGCGTGATGCCGTGTTGACCTACACCCGTCGCGGTCGTCCGCATGGCTGCCTGGTGGTGTCCTCGGCCAGCAGCGTGTCACCGGAGGGCGAGGGCGTACGTGACTGGCTGGCCAGCCATCGACGCCAGCGCACGGCGGCGATCATCGCGCGGCTGCAGCAGGCGCAGGCAGCCGGCGAGCTGTCTGCCGATCTGTCCGTGCAGGCCCTGGGCGATCATTTCGCCACGGTGCTGCATGGCATCTCGGTGCAGGCGCGTGACGGCGTCAGCCGCGAACGCCTGCTGGCGATGGTCGAGGTTGCGCTGGCGCCATTGCCGTGAGATCCGGGGTCAGATCCGTTTCCCCTTGGGAAACGGATCTGACCCCAGGCGGTGCTGGCTGACTGTGCCGAAACCGCTTGTTTCACCGGGTTCGGGTGCCGCGCAACGAAATTGTAACAATTTGGAGGATAATAGCCGCTTGCGCAGTTTTCCTCCTATTTGCCGCCCGGTCAGCGCAGGCCGCACGGACGCCTCCTCAGAGCTTTCGATGCCTTCCCATTCCGATTCCCGCCGTTCGTCGGGCATGTCGTCCTCCCTCGTTTCCTTCCGTCGCCATCCGCTGGCCCTGGCCTGTGCAGGCCTGGCGCTGGCTGCCAGCTTCGGTGCTGCCGCGCAGGACAGTGCGCCGACCCCGACCGGGCTGGACACCATCACCGTGACCGCCGAGCACCGCGAGCAGAACCTGCAGGAAGTGCCGGTGTCGGTCGGCGTGGTGCAGGGCGAGCGCATGCGCGACTTCACCGCCGGCGGCGACGACACCCTGCTGGCGCTGTCCGGCCGCGTGCCGAGCCTGTATGCGGAAACCACCACCGGCCGCATCTTCCCGCGCTTCTACATCCGCGGCCTGGGCAACATCGATTTCTACCTGGGTGCCTCGCAGCCGGTGTCGATCATCCAGGACGACGTGGTGCTGGAGCACGTGGTGCTGAAGTCCAACCCGGTCTATGACGTCGACCAGGTGGAAGTGCTGCGCGGTCCGCAGGGCTCGCTGTTCGGCCGCAATACCACTGCCGGCATCGTCAAGTTCGACACCCTCAAGCCGACCCAGGACTACAGCGGCCGCGTCAGCGCCAGCTATGCCTCCTACAACAGCGTGTCGATCGACGGTGGCTTCGGCGGCCCGATCAACGACATCGCTTCGTTCCGTGTGTCGGCCCTGTACCAGCACCGCGACGACTACGTCGACAACACCTACACCGGCCCCAGCGCCGACGGCACGGTCAGCCCGAAGAAGAACGCCATGGGCGGCTTCGACGACCGCAACGTGCGCGCGCAGCTGCTGCTGACCCCGAGCGACCAGTTCTCGATCCTCGCCTCGGCCCACGCCCGCGACTACGAAGGCACCTCGACCCTGTTCCTGCGCAACGCGCTGACCAAGGGCTCGAACAAGACCGACGTGCCGCGTGACCAGGTCGCCTACGACGAGGCCGACAACAATCCGCAGGCGTACAAGACCTACGGCGGCTCGGTGAAGGCGCGTTATGACTTCGGCGCGATCGACTTCACCTCGATCACCGCGTACGAGACCACCTCCGGTTACAGCCGCGGTGATACCGACGGCGGCGCCGCGGTCAACTTCCCGGTCAATGGCGTGCCGAACGGCTATGGCCAGTCGATGGGCCAGATCCGTGACCTGGACCAGTGGACCCAGGAATTCCGCCTGGCCAGCCACGATGACAGCGCCCTGCAGTGGCAGGCCGGCGCGTTCTACTTCAACGGCAGCGACACCACCGACTTCTACCAGCGCGCCTGGTTCCTGAAGGGCGCGGCGCGCAACCCGAACAACTGGGTGCGCCTGCGCAACAAGAACACCTCGTGGGCCGGTTTCGGCCAGCTCAGCTACGCCTTCACCGACAAGTTCACCGTCACCGCCGGCCTGCGCCAGACCCGCGATGAGAAGCACACCCGCCTGCTGAAGACGGCTGATACCGCCGCCGGCCTGGTCACCTACAAGGGCCGCACCGACGTCAAGATGACCGACACCACCCCGAGCTGGGATCTGAGCGCGATGTATCAGATCACCCCGGACGTGAGCGTCTATGCGAAGGTCGCGCGCGGCTTCCGTGGCCCGACCATCCAGGGCCGTTCGGCGGTGTTCAATGCTGACTTCACCACCGCTGATTCGGAGACGATCCTGTCCTGGGAAGCGGGCGTGAAGAGCAGCCTGTGGGACAACCGCCTGCGCCTGAACGCCACCGCGTTCACCTACACCGTCAACGACATCCAGCTCAACGGCAACGATTCGGACGGCAACGGCGTGCTGTTCAACGCCGACAAGGCCAAGGCCTACGGCTTCGAAGCGGACATGGAACTGCGCCCGATCCCGAACCTGACCCTGAGTGCCGGCCTGAGCCTGCTGCACAGCGAGATCAAGGACAAGCGCGTGTATGCGCAGGTCTGCGCCCTGAACGGCAAGGTGGTGTGCACTGTCGATGACCCGACCATCAAGGTCGGTGCCAACACCTTCGCCCAGATCGATGGCAATCCGCTGCCGAACGCGCCGAAGTACAACATCAACCTCGCCGCGCGTTACGACTTCCCGGTCAGCGATGCAGGCACGATGTTCGTGTCCACCGACTGGAACAAGCAGGGCTACACCAGCTTCGTGCTGTACGACAGCCAGGAGTTCAACTCCAAGGGTGATTTCGAGGGCGGCCTGAAGATCGGCTACTCGGGCAACTACGGTGCCTACGAAGTGGCGCTGTTCGCGCGCAACATCACCAACGAGAAGAACCTCAAGGGCGTGATCGAAAACTACATGGCAGCGGTCTACAACGAGCCGCGTACCGTGGGTGTGTCGCTGAACATGAACTGGTAAGACGCATCGGTCGGTACCGCACGCGGTACCGACACCTCTGCACTTCCCACCAGACGCCCTGCCTGTGCAGGGCGTCTGTCGTTGAGCTGCCGCCCGTTCAGACCGGCTGCACGTCGTGCCGGTCCGGTACCGCATCCAGGCCGAAGGTCAGCTGCCAGCTGCGCAGGTCCACCTTGTCGCGGTCGCGGGCCTGCTGGCGCGCCGCACGGCTGGCACCAAACAACTTGCCCTGCCCATCGATCAGCGGGCGCATGCGCAGCACCTCTGCGTTGTCGGGCTCGGCGTCGGCGGCACGCTCAAGCCAGATCTTGGCCAGGAAGGCATTGGCAGGCACACCGTTGCCGAAGTGGAACACATCGGCCAGGAAACCGGCCGCCCACGCCTGGGTCGCGCTGTCGCCACGCCACCACAGTGGCCCCAGCAGGTCGAATACGGCTTCGCGCTTGTCGGTGTCGTCCTCGCCCTGGTACAGCAGCACCGCAAGGTTCTTGTGTGCCGGGCGCCACACCCGGTCATGCGGTGCAGCCTCGTCCACGCAGCGCCGATACAACACACGCGACTGCTGCTGCAGTGCCGGATCGGGGGTCTCTCTGAAGCGCTCGCCGAGTTGCCAGGCGCGGTTGTAGATGACGACCAGGTCGCCGGCGGCAATCGCGCGTTCGGTCCACAGCGCTTCCTGCTCGGGGTCGGTGTAGGCGGGGAAGTCCTTGCCGGCCACACGCCCGCGGTACAGATCCACCAGCGATGCCATCGATCTCGGGTCCCCGGCATGCGCCAGCTGCAGCAGCATCTGCAGGCCGGCCGGCGCGGAAACCGAGCAGAGCAGATTGGCCGCCACGGTAGACAGTTCCACGTCTTCTTCGTCGGCCATCGCCAACGCTCCCCGCAGGTGCTGTGCGGCGAGGACGTTGTCTGCGCTGAAACCGAACAGTCCGGATTGGCGACCGGCCGCCAGCCATGCAAGCGCATGCGCGCTGTCGGTCCAGTCTTCGACACTGGCCAGAACCTGCGTGAACAGGGTATCGGCGCCGTCGATGCGTGCAAACAGCGCACAGGCTTCCAGTGCGTTCAGGCCCTCATCAACCACACAGCCCGGATCCAGTGCGAAGGCTTCTGCCAGGCACTCATGGGCGTGCGTCATCCGCACCGGGTCCCAGTTCACCTCGTTGTCCTGCGGTTCGTCGCGGCCGAGGTGGTAGTCCATGGTCGCCCACCAGCACAGCACCTGTGCCCGGGTAGACGCGTCCAGGTGCAGGTCGAGCAGCGCGCGGTAGGCGTGGTCGTGTCCGGCGATGGCCTCGGCATCGTCGGCATCCGGGGTGAACCACAGCCAGTCGCGCTCCTTGACCACGCGCAGTCGATTGCGCTGCGGAAGCATCAACCGCGATGCCTCGGGGCCATCGATGAAGTGCTGCATCAAGGCGTGGCTGCCGCCCCAGCGCGGGTACAGGTAATGCAGGTAGGTCTCGAGCACGTCGACATCGTCGGCACGGAACGACAACGCCAGCTGCAGCCAGTAGTCGGCGACGTACTCGAACGCTTCTTCGCTGCGTTGCGCCAGCACAGGCGGCAGCGCAGGCAGTTCATGCAAGGGGGCACCGTAGGGCGCAAGCAATGCGACCGCGGCGGCGAATGCTTGCGGATCCTGGTGCTGCTGCGCGGTGTACAGATCGGCGCGACCGCCACGCTGCAGCTGCTGCAACCAGCGGGGCTCGCCCAGATAGCAGGCCATCCGCAGCATCCGCCCCAGTACGAAGGCGGGGCGTGGATGCCGCGCGATCGTGTGCAGCCACGCAGCCAGAGCGTGGTCGCGCGCCAGGGCAGCGCCGTCCCATTGCGCCTGGTGGATCTTGTCGACGGTGTCGGTGGAACGGATGCGGCCGGCAACGCGGTCCCACAGCGTGCCCAGTACGGCCCACGCATGCGGGCTGTGCGGCTGTCGTGCACACCATTGCCGTGCCCGACCAAGGCGGGCAGGCAGGTCCTGCGAAGGGTCAAGCAGGGTGGCGAGCAGCCAGCCATATCCAAAGCGCGGGGTGTCACCATCGAGCCACTGTTGCTCCACCGCTCCGAGCAGCCGGTCGACATCGTCGAAACGCTCCTGCTGCAGTGCGTCGCGTGCTTCGCGGCGCAAGGCCATCGCGTCGTGGGGGGAATGCGGCATGGGGAACAGCGTCCTTGCAGATGATCGGACGCGCATTCTAGGCAATCCGGTACAGGCCCGTTATCGCTTGCGATGGCGCGGCAGGCCGACGCCCTGCAACGGCAGGGCGTCGGCCGATGTCACTTCGCGGCGGGCGCGGCAGAAGGCGACAGTTCGGCAAACAGGCCGCCGAGCACGCCCATGGTGGCCGTGTCGGCTCCCATGTCTTCGGCGGCGTTGGCAATGGCGATCACGCCACTGTTCTGTGCGGGGAACAGCACCACCCACGCCAGCCAGTTGCCATCGGAGCCACCGTGCACCAGCACCGGGCCCTGGCGGCCAGCGATCGACGACTGCACGCCCCAGTCCAGGCCCGAGGGGCTGCCCGGTTGCGCGCTCTGCATCAGCGTATAGGATGCCGGCGTCAACAGCGTGCCCTTGCCGTGGCTGCCGGCGAGCTGGTCGATGGCGAACAGTGCCAGGTCCTGCAGGCGCATGTGCAGGTTGCCGGCAGCGGTGTAGATCGGCGGTACGCCATCATCGGCCTTCTGCGGCGCGCCGGTGACGGGCTTGCCGCCGCGGTGGCCCAACGGCTGCCCGGCAGTGGTCGGCCCGAAGCCGGCACCGGTCATCTTCAGTGGCTGGAATACCTCGCGTTGGATCAGCGTCTCCACGTCCTTGCCGGTGGCGCGTTCGGCGATCACTGCCGCGATCAGGAAGCCGCTGTTGCTGTAAGCGAATTCCGTTCCCGGCGGGTGGACCGGCGCCTCGGCCAGCGCAGCCTTGATGTAGGCCTCGCGCTGTATGGGCAGGGCACGCGTGTCGGTGAAGAACGCATCCAGTGCGGCGCCATCGGTGAGGTTCTCCGGCAGGCCGGCGCGGTGCGACAGCAGCTGCACCAGCGTGACGTTGCGGTAGGCCGGCTGCATCTGTGCGGCCAGGTCGGGCAGCATCGTCGACAGCGGCGCATCCCACTTCAGCACGCCCTGTTCGACCAGGCGCGCGATCATCGCCACGGTGATCGGTTTACCGGTCGAGCCGATCATCCAGGCATCACCGGTGCTGGCGGCCACCTTTTCATCATTGCGGCGTAAGCCGCTGACGGCCTGTTCGGCGATCTTTCCGTCGCGGATCACCAGCGCGCCCATGGCCGGCGTCGTCGTGCCCTGCAACGCCTGTGCAATGCGTGCCTGCAGGTCATCGGCGGCGCTGGCACTGGTGGCAACGCACAGGAGTGAAACGCCCAGCCAGCGGCGCAGGTGGCGCATGCGACGGGACGGGGAAGCTGCGGTCCGTTCGGAGATGATCGTGTGCATGGGAGTCCTTTGCGCAGCAGCGTGGGCAGGGCCTGCGCCGACGGCATCGGCCCTGCGGGGTGCGTCGTCCACCGGTGCCTTGAACAGGCGTACCAGGTGGCGTGCGATTCACTCTTGCATGCCGATGAGGCAGGCGGATGTGTCTGCAGTCATGTAGGTAAACGGCGCGCTGTGATCGCGTTGGCGTACGTACAGGATCGCGGCAGGGCACGCCCGAGGGAGGAATCAGCGCCGGGTGGATTTCGCGGGGCGGCAACGCGACGTGTCACGCGCTGCAGGCACGCGCCTGCGCGATCTCATGGCCATGCCCGGGTGTACCGTCGTCGCGCTGCGTGCGCGACGACGGCAGGTGGCTCAGGCGGCGGGCAACAGCGATGCCAGCACCGGCTCCAGCTCCTGCTGGCGCCAACCGGCCAATGCGGCAGGCCACTGCCGATGCTCCAGATAGCTTTCCAGATGCTTGCGCGAGGCCAGTACGCCGTCGGCCAGGCCGAGCTCGCGGCTGCGTTCGGCTACGGCATCCTGCAGCTTCTTCAGCAGCTGCTTGCTGGCATCGCTGGCCTGCATCGCCAAGGGTGCATCGGCTTCGTCGGCCAACGGCGTATCCAGCGCCTGCCACACGGCAGCAGCAAGCTTGCGCGGCGCCTTCGGGAACTGTTCGAACAGCTTGCTCAATGCAGCCGCGTCGGCTGGCGGGGTGCGTGCCAGGGTCGCCGCCAGTTCATTGTCCAGGATCCAGCTGCGCGGACGGTCGCTGGCGCGCGCCTGCGCGTCGCGCCAGCGCAGCAGGCGCAGCAGGCGGCGCTGCGCGGGCGCGTCCAGGAACTGCGCCGAGCGCATGCCCAGGTGGGGCCAGCGGTCCTCGTCATTGGCGACGCTGGCCAGCAGGCGCTCGCCGTCGTCGTGCAGCCACTGCTGGCGCCCCAGCGATTCCAGCTTGGCGGAAATCGCATCATGCATCGCGAACAGATGCTCGACGTCGTCGGCGGCGTACTTCAGCTGTGACTCCGACAGCGGCCTGCGCATCCAGTCCGAGCGGGTTTCGCCCTTTTCCAGTGCCACCCCGGTGATCTCCTGCACCAGCTTCTGGTAGCCCATGCCAGCACCGATACCGGCCAGGGCGGCGCCGATCTGGGTGTCGAACAACGGCCGCGGCAGCACGCCGCAGGTCCACTTGAACGCCACCAGGTCTTCGCTGGCGCTGTGCATCACCTTGGTGATGGATTCATCGGCCAGCCACGGTGCCAACGCCTCGGGCATGCCGGGAATCAACGGGTCGATCAGCAGGATGTCCTCGCCGACGGCCATCTGCACCAGCGCCAGCTGCGGCCAGAAGGTGCGTTCACGGATGAATTCGGTATCCAGGCCGATGCGGGTCGGCCGTTGCTGGCGGTACGTGTCCAGCTCGGCGGGGGTGGTGATCCAGGTTGCCACAGGTCGGGGCCTACTACTCGTGTTTGCTCAGGCAGGTGAGAATAGCCTAACGTCGGTCCGCATCCGTGCCGAAGGAGGCCCTGCTTGCGTTTTCTGCTGTCGCCCGCGCTGTTTACCGCCTTGGCCGTGGGCCTGGCCGGTTGCACGCAGCCGTCCCCTGCGCCGACCGCTGGTGGCACCGCAGGCCAGCCGGCCGATCCCGCAGCAGAGGCCGGTCCGGCGCCTGGTAGCGGGCAGGGCACGGTGACCATTGCCGGTGACGATGCGGCCGAGGATATCCAGCAGTGGACGCCGCCGCGGGTCGATCGCCAGGGACGTACGCTGGCGCAGCTGCGCCGGGCCGCCGAACAGGCGTTCGCGCAGGGGCACCTGTACGAAGATGGCGATGCGGCGGTGCCGCTGTGGCTGGCGGTGCAGGAAGAGGAGCCCGATGATCGGCAGGCGCGGCAGGGGTTGCAACGCGCGAAACAGAAGTTGCTGCAGCAGGCCGATGCGTTGCTGCAGCGGCCCTTGCAGCAGCGTGAGGCACTGGCTGAAGCCGGGCGCCAGGCGCTGGTGCTGCTGACCCTGGCGCCGAAGGATGAGAAGGTGCGCGCGCTGCAGGGCCGGGTGGAGACGGCGCAGCGTGTGGTCGCCTACAACCGCGCGGGCGAGGACGATCTGCGTGCCGACCGGATCGGTGAGGCGGGCGACGGCGCCATCGGCAATTTCCGCGAGGCACTGGCGCTGGACCCGAAAAACCGCCGTGCGCGGCAGGGTCTGGCCGCTGCGGAAAGCGGACTGATCCGGCGGGCCGAGGATGCCGCGCGCATCCGCGATTTCGCCAGCGCCGGCGCGTGGTTGGCAGAAGCCAGCAAAGTGCGTGACTCGTCACCGACCATCGCCGATGCGTTCGAGCGCATCGAGCAGATCCGTGCCGCGGCGCTGGTCCAGCTGCGCGATGGCGGCCTGCATGATCTGACCACCCCACAGGGATTGAAGCCTGCGCGCGAGAAGCTGGCCGAAGCGCTGCGCATCGCCTTGCCGGGCGACGCAGTGGTGGCGCAGCTGCGCGAGCGCATCGAGCTGGCCACCCATTACGGCAGCTTCCGGCCGGGGCAGGTGTTCAGCGACGCGCTGCGTGATGGCGGCCGTGGACCGCAGATGATCGTGGTGCCACACGGCGGATTCCAGATGGGCGCCAGTGATACCGAGCCGGGCGCGACCGATGCGGAGCGGCCGTCGCACTATGTGCGCTTCGAGCGCGGATTCGCGATGGCGATCACCGAGATCACCGTGGGTGATTTCGAGCGCTATGTGAAGGCGACCAATGCCCGTCCACGTGCGACCCGGCGTGGACATTCGGTGGTCTATGACGAGCGCAGCGGCAATTTCATCCGTCGCAGCGGCGTGGACTGGCGGTCCGACTATGACGGTGGGCGCGCGCTGGGCAATTCGCCGGTGATGCACGTCAGCGTGCGTGATGCGGAGAACTACGCGACCTGGCTGTCCGAGCAGACCGGCCGCAGCTACCGCCTGCCCAGCGAGGCCGAGTTCGAGTACGCGATGCGTGCCGGCAGCAGTGGCCGCTACCCGTGGGGCGATGCCGGGCTGCCGCCGGAAGGCAGTGGCAATTACACCGGCAGCAAGGACGCTTCACCCTCCGGCAGGCATTGGCACAACGCCTTTGTCGGCTACGGCGATGGTTGGTGGGGGCCGGCACCCGTGGCCAGTTTCCAGGCAAATGGCTTCGGGCTGCATGACATGGGCGGCAACCTGAGCGAGTGGGTGGCCGACTGTTGGCATGCCAGCTATCGGCGCGCGCCGGCAGATGGTGTGGCCTGGTTCAACCCTGGCTGCCGTTCACGGGTGATCCGGGGTGGCAACTGGGCCAATGCCCCGGAGCAGACCCGGGCGGCCTGGCGGCAGTCGCAGGATTCGGATACCACCAACGCGCGCATCGGCTTCCGCCTGGTCCGCGGGATCTGACGGACGCGCTCGCATCGGCGTCGGCTTCACCCGCCGCAGGCAGCGTCGCACTAAGATTGCGCCGTGCCCGCCGACCGGCGGGGTCAGCCGGAAGACCAGCCGATGCGCAACGATCCTTTTTCCCGCTCGCCGCAGCAGCGGCGTGGCCTGTTCGGCAACATCCGCTGGTGGGTGCTGCTGCTGGCCGCCGGCTATGCGGCGTTCTACTGGTTCTCCAATCGTGCGGTCGACCCCTATACCGGCGAGAAGGTGCTGATCGACAGCAGCCTGGATGCCAGCCAGGAGAAGGCACTGGGCCTGCAGGCCTACCAGCAGATCCTGTCGCAGGAACGCCCGTTGGGACCGAACGAACCGGTCTCGCGGGATGTCCGGGCGATTGCCGAGCGACTGATCGCCAAGGTGGATGTGGTCGAGACCGCGCTGGCGCAGGAGCACGGGCTGCAACCGGCACACTTCGCGCGCGACTTCGAGTGGGAAGTGAATGTGATTCCGTCCGAACAGGCCAATGCGTTCTGCCTGCCCGGCGGCAAGATGGCCGTGTACACGGGGTTGATTCCGGTTGCTCGCACCCGCGATGCGATGGCGGTGGTGATGGGTCATGAAATCGCCCATGCGTTGCTGCGCCACGGTGCACAGCGCATGGCCCAGCAGAAGCTGACCCAGATCGGCCAGGTAGCCGGCGCGGCCAGTGGCATGGATGCGCAGCAGCAACAGATGATGATGTCGGCGATGGGCTACGGCTATCTGTTGCCGTATGCGCGCAGCCACGAGACGCAGGCTGATGAAGTGGGCCTGATGCTGGCGGCGGCGGCGTGTTTCGACCCGCGCGAGGCGGTGCCGCTGTGGCAGCGGATGGGCCAGGCCGGCGGTGGCCAGTCGCCGCCGGAATTCGCTTCGACCCACCCCAATCCGGGCACCCGTATCCAGAACCTGCAGGCGTTGATGCCGAAGGCACTGGAGTACCGGCAGAAGTTCTGCGAGCAGGCCAGGTAAAGGGTAGTTCGGCAGGGCTGCGCCCTGCACCCGCCGAAGCAACAGCCGGAGCAACAGCCGAAGCAACAGCCGGAGCAACAGCCGGAGCAACAGCCGGAGCAACAGCAACAGCGGGCTATCGGTGGGATGGCGGGGTGGGTCCGGTTGCGAGAGACGCTGCAAGTACGTCCCTGTAAGCTCGGTCGCGCCATCCATGGCGCTTACGCCCCCGCAACCGGACCCACCCC
>NZ_JBHZOP010000049.1:0-10385 GCF_042787595.1 Stenotrophomonas sp. YIM B13575
GCAGGACCGTTGGCGCCATGGATGGCGCCAACGAGCCCCCAGGGACGGGTTTACGGCGTGTCCTGCAAAGGCCCACCCGTCCCGCCCATCACGTATCAATCAAAGCGCGAACGGAACGCTCGAAAACCCTTATTCCGCCAGCATCGCCGCCAGCTTCTCCCGCGCCGGGCCGGCCAGCTTCGGGTTGTCCAGCGCAAAGCGGATCGTCGCCTCGACCAGCCCCAGATGGGTGCCGCAGTCGAAACGGGTGCCTTCGAAACGATAGGCATCGACCTCGTCGGTCTTCAGCAGCTCGGCGATCGCATCGGTCAGCTGGATCTCGCCACCGGCACCGGTCCGGGTCTGCTCAAGCAGCTCGAAGATCTTCGGGCTCAGCACGTAGCGCCCCACCACCGCCAGATCGCTCGGCGCGTCCTCCGGCTTGGGCTTCTCCACGATCTGCGAAATGCGGCCCTTGCGGCCATCGAAGGTGTCGGTGGCGACGATGCCGTAACTGGCGGTCTTGTCGTGCGGCACGTCTTCAACCGCGATGACGCTGGCGCCACTGGCCTCGTTGAGGTCGGCCATCTGCTTCAGCGCACCGTCGCCACGATTCCAGATCAGGTCGTCCGGCAGCAGCACCGCGAACGGCTCGTCACCGATGACCGCCTTGGCGCACAGCACCGCGTGGCCCAGGCCCAGTGCCTCGGCCTGGGTGACGAAGATCGCGCGCACGCCTTCCGGCAGCACATGGCGGATCAGCTCCAGCTGTTCGTGTTTGCCCGCGCGCTCGAGCTTCTGCTCCAGCTCGTAGGCCTTGTCGAAATAGTCGGCGACAGCGTGCTTGTAACGGTTGGTGATGAACACCAGGGTGTCACAGCCCGCCTCGATCGCCTCATCCACGGCGTACTGGATCAGCGGCCGATCGATGATCGGCAGCATTTCCTTCGGCACCGTCTTGGTTGCCGGAAGAAAACGCGTGCCCAGACCTGCTACTGGAAATACCGCCTTGCGAATGCGCTTGCTCATTGGTGCCTGCTGGCCTCACGTGCCGGAAAGGGCACAACCTTAGCGGATGAAATGTAAGCATCCTGTTCGATTGGCGAGAATTCCGGCATGGTCGCGAACAGGATTTCCTGGATCGTATCGATGTCGTACCGGGCAATCGCCTCGCGCAGCTTCGGCACGTTGCCCAGCACGATGTCACGCGAGAACGCACGTACGCCGGCTTCCAGGATCTTCGGGTGCGCGGTCGGCCGGTAGTCCTCGTCGGAATAGAACAGCGTCTCGTGCAGCTTCTCGCCCGGGCGCATGCCGGTGTAGATGATCGGGATGTCCTTGTACGGCTGCTTGCCGGCCAGGCGGATCATCTGTTCGGCCAGCACCCGGATCGGCACGGGCTCGCCCATGTCCAAGGTGTAGATCGCGCCGTGCGACGCCGACGCGGCCGCCTGCAGGATCAGCTGGCACGCCTCGGGAATGGTCATGAAATAGCGGCTGACCTCCGGGTCGGTCACCGTGACCGGCCCGCCCTTGAGGATCTGCTCGCGGAACAACGGCACCACGCTGCCGGCCGATGCCAGCACGTTGCCGAAGCGGACGGTCACGAAACGGGTGTGCGTGGACTTCTGGTCCAGGCTCTGGCAGATCATCTCCGCATAGCGCTTGCTGGCGCCCAGCGCATTGACCGGGTCCACCGCCTTGTCGGTCGAAATGAACACAAAGTGCTCGACACGGGCTTCCAGGCAGGCGCGGGCCACGTTTTCGGTGGCCAGGATGTTGTTGCGCACGGCTTCGCGCAGCTGACGCTCCAGCACCGGCACATGCTTGTACGCCGCCGCATGGAAGGCGGTGTCGACCGGGTGCAGCGACAGCGCATGACGGATCACTGCGGGGTCGCCACAGTCACCGAGCACGGCTTCGATCTCGACATCGGGGAAGCTGCGGCGCAGCTCGCCCTCGATGGTCAACAGCAGCAGCTCACTGATCTCCAGCAGCACGATACGACCGGCACCATGGCGCGCACACTGGCGACACAGCTCGGAGCCGATCGAGCCACCGGCACCGGTGACCATCACCGTGCGCCCGCCCAACCAGCCGCGGATGAGGTTCCAGTCCGGCATGATCGGCTTGCGCCCGAGCAGGTCCTCGATCGCCACTTCCTTCAACTGGCCCGGCAGCGACTGTCCCTGCAGGATGTCGCTGAGCTTGGGCACGGTGCGGAACGGAATGCCGGTGCTCTCGCAGATGGCCACCACGCGCTGCATGCCGACGGCATCCAGCGAGGGCATGGCGATCACCAGCAGCTTGGCCGCGGTCTCACGGGCCACCGCCGGTGCGTCGTCCAGCGTGCCCAGGATCGGCAGGCTCTGCAGCTTTGCGCCACGCAGGTGCGGTGCATCATCGAGCAGGCCGACCGGCTCGAAATTGCCGGATCGGCGCAGGTCGCGCACCAGCGTTTCAGCGGCCTGGCCGGCGCCGAGAATCAGCACGCGGCGCGCGGTCGAGTCGGACTGCAGCGACTGGTAGTCCTTCCACGCCCGGTACAGCAGGCGCGGTGCGCCCAGCAGTGCCGACAACGCGAACGGATAGATCACCAGCACCGACATCGGCACGCCGTTGAAGCGCTTCCAGGCCAGCACCAGAACGATGGCGATCAGGCCGATGAAGCTGGCCTTGAAGATGTTCAGCAGGTCGCTGACGCTGGCGAAGCGCCACAGCCCGCGATAGAGGCCGATACGCCAGAACACCAGACCCTGCAGCGCCAGCACCAGCGTGGTGTCAACGTTCCACAGCGGCAGTGCGGGAGCGTCGGCGAGGATCGAGTAACGACCCGCATGCAGCAGCTGCCAACAGGCCCATACCATGAACAAGTCGTGGCAGACGATGGCCGTACGCGGCATCAGGCCGAGGATTCTGTCCCGCCAGGGTGAAGACATAGATCGAGTAATTCCTTATCGGTGGCGCAATCCATTGCGCAGGAGGAGCCACAGCAGGGTCAGCGCGGCAAACCACGCGACCGCTACGGCAGCCTCCCACCTCGGCTGCAAATTGGTGCAGATATTGAACACTGTAATACTGAACAGGCCCAAAACAAAGTACATCCCTGTCACCTGCGCATGGCTGGCTCCTGCCTGCACCGCGCGCTGGTAGACATGCTGGGTGTGGGGTTCCATCCAGCGTTGCCCGGAAAGCATGCGCGCCAACAGCGTGAAGCCCGCGTCCACAAGGAATGCAGACAACGGCAGCAGCAGCAGGATCCAGTTGATGTCGGTGTGCACTGCAGCGACGGCCAGCACCACGGCCACGGCATAGCCCAGCGCGCCACTACCGACATCGCCCATGAAGATCCGCGCCTGCGGGAAATTGAATGGCAGAAAACCCAGGCAGGCCAGGCCAAGAACAACGGCCACCAGCGAATAGGGCCAGGGCAGCACGGTGGCAAAGCCGAGCGCAACGATGACTGCCTGGCTGCTGGCAATCCCGTTGATGCCATCCATGAAGTTCCAGATGTTGATCAGCGAGGCGGTGAAGAACAGCACCAGCAGGCTCAACAGCCAGCTGCCGCCATGCATCTTGACCAGCCCCGCCAGCAAGGCGGCGGCGAGGAAGTGCACCAGCAACCGGCGCATGGCCGGCAGCGGCCGATGGTCATCCCACCAGCCAATGCCGGCGACCAGCAGCAGACCCAGGCTGGCGACGGCCAGACTGGGGGCGGCAACCGGCCAGACGCAGGCTGCTACGGCCGCAGCAACCAACAGGGTGATCACGATGGCGATGCCGCCGCCACGCGGGGTGGCCACACTGTGGCTGCGGCGCTCGCCGGGCTGGTCCAGCAACTGCCTGCGCAGGGCATACACGCGCGCCGCCCAGGTCAACGCTGCGCTGAGCAGGGCCAGGCCCAGCAGCGCCGCCATCACAAGCCACGGCATGGTTCAGAGCACCGCGTAATTCAACAGCGGCTTGACCGTGCCCCACTCCTTGCAGCTGGGGCATTGCCAGTGGTGGGTACGCGCGCCGAATCCGCAGCGGGTGCAGCGGTAGGCCGGATTGCGCACCAGCAACTGGTCGGTGATGTGCTTGAGGTCGTGCAGGGTCGCAGTGGAATCCGCGCCCTCGGCCAGGGTGAGGTCGATCAGCGCCGATTCGCCACGCACCGACGGGCGATCCTTGAGCTGGCGGCCCAGATAGGCGCGGGCAGGTGCGACACCCTCCTGCTCTTCCATCAGGCGGGTCAGCGCCAGCACCGGGGCGATGCCGCGGTAATGCTCGGTCATCTCGGACAGGAAGGCGCGCGCGCCACCCAGGTCGCCAACCTTGCGGTAATTCTCCATCAGCGCCGGCAGCACTTCCGGCAGGTACTCCGGATCGTTGCGGGCTGCACGCTCGAAGGCACGCACGGCGGCCTCGGCGTTGCCTGCGTCGGTTTCCAGGCGGCCCTCGATGATGCCGGCACGGACCGACATGGCATCGGCCTGGTAGGCACGGGCAATGGCCGCCCTCGCCTCTTCCAGCTTGCCCGCGCCACGGAAGCGCTCGGCGAGCTCGCATTCGAACTGCCCGATCAGCTTGCCCATCGGCTCGCCGGTGACATCTTCGAAGCGGGTGGCGTTGTCGATCGCCTTTTCCCAGTCACGCTCGGCCTGGTAGATGCCGATCAGGTGCTTGAGCGCCTGCGGTGCGCGCTGGTCCAGCTGCGCCAGCTCGGTGAACACCGTTTCGGCACGGTCCAGCAGACCGGACTTCATGTAGTCCTCGCCCAGCGCCAGCAGGGCCTGCACGCGCTGCGCGTCGCTCAGGTCCTGGCGGTTGACCAGGCCCTGGTGCAGACGGATCGCGCGGTCCACTTCGCCACGGCGGCGGAACAGATGGCCCAACGCGACCTGGGTCTCGAAGGTTTCCTTGTCCAGCTCGGCGATGTGCAGGAACAGTTCGATGGCCTTGTCCGGCTGCTCGTTGAGCAGGTAGTTCAGGCCACGGAAGTAGGTGCTGGACAGGTGGCTGACCTGGTTGTCACCGTGGCGTTGACCGCCGCGGCGTCCGATCACCCAGCCGGCCAGGGCCGCCAACGGAAGACAGAGGAAGAACCAGAACCACTCGGAAACGAATTCCATCTTCGATCAACGTCCATCAAACGATTGGGAGGGGGCCACCGGCGCCGACGGTGCAGCCGCCGACTTGTTGGCACGTCGCAGCTGGCTGTAGAGCGGAATGACCACGCTTACCAACACCAGGCCAGCACCGACCACGACACCGATCAGCAGGGCGGCAATCAGCGCCACGCCGACGGACGTGTTCAATTGGGTAAACAGCAGGTTGATCGACATGGCCGTCATGTTGACCGCACCGATGATCAGACCAAGGATCAGAACCGCCAGCAGGACCAGCAGACGAAAAACTTTCATGCGACAGCTCCATTGGCAGGAGGCCGTAGCTTATCCGACTCGTGGTGGGATTCGCACGAAGTCGCGCGACGGATGGCTCAGGCCGGATCTGCGTCCAGCGGCAGCACACTGCTGACCCGCTCGCGCAATTCCTTGCCTGGCTTGAAATGAGGGACATGCTTGCCCGGCAGGGCAACCGATTCGCCGGTCTTCGGGTTGCGACCCAGGCGCGGCGGACGGTAGTGCAGCGAAAAGCTGCCAAAGCCGCGGATCTCGATGCGATCGCCGGCCGACAGTGAGCCCCCCATCATTTCCAGCAATGACTTGACCGCCAGATCGACATCATCGGCCTTCAGGTGCGCCTGCCGGCGCGCGAGGATTTCGATCAGTTCGGATTTGGTCATTACCGGCTCACATCAGGGGCATCTCAGCCTGAAACGGCCCGGGCAGTGCCCGGGCCGTCCAGGAAACAACGAACAGCGTAAGGCCGATATTACTCGGACTTGTTGCCGTTCAGCTGTGCACGCAGCAGCGCGCCCAGCTGGGTGGTGCCGCTGGAAGCCGAAGAGGACTGGTATTCCTCCAGCACTTCGCGCATTTCAGCGTCGTCCTTGGCCTTGATCGACAGCTGCAGGGTACGACCCTTGCGATCCATGCCCACGAACTTGGCTTCAACCTTGTCGCCGACCTTCAGGTGCTGGGTCGCGTCGTCCACACGCTCGTTGGCGATGTCGCGAGCTGCAACATAACCTTCGATGCCGTCGGACAGCTCGATGATCGCGCCCTTGGCGTCGACTTCCTTCACCACGCCTTCGACCTTGGAGCCCTTCGGATTGGTCGCCATGTACTGGCCGAACGGATCCTGCTCCAGCTGCTTGACGCCCAGCGAGATGCGCTCGCGCTCCGGATCGACGGCCAGGACCACTGCGTCCAGGTTGTCGCCCTTCTTGAAGTTGCGAACGATGTCTTCGCCAGTGGTCGCCCAGCTGATGTCGGACAGGTGAACCAGGCCGTCGATGCCGCCGTCCAGGCCAATGAAGATGCCGAAATCGGTGATCGACTTGATCTGGCCCGACACCTTGTCACCCTTCTTGTGGGTGGCAGCGAAGGTTTCCCACGGATTGGCGGCAACCTGCTTCATGCCCAGCGAGATGCGGCGACGCTCCTCGTCGACGTCCAGGACCATGACTTCAACTTCGTCACCGACCTGCACAACCTTGGACGGGTTGACGTTCTTGTTGGTCCAATCCATCTCGGAAACGTGCACCAGACCTTCGACGCCCGGCTCGATTTCGACGAATGCGCCGTAATCGGTGACGTTGGAGACCTTGCCGAACACGCGGCTGTTGGCCGGGTAACGACGGGCGATGTTATCCCACGGATCTTCGCCCAGCTGCTTCAGGCCCAGCGAAACGCGGTTGCGCTCGCGGTCGAACTTCAGCACGCGCACGTCCAGCTCGTCGCCGACGTTCACGACTTCGGACGGATGGCGCACGCGCTTCCATGCCATGTCGGTGATGTGCAGCAGGCCGTCGATACCGCCCAGGTCCACGAATGCGCCGTAATCGGTCAGGTTCTTGACGACACCCTTCAGGATCGCGCCTTCCTGCAGCTTGTCCATCAGCTGCTCGCGCTCTTCCGAGTGCTCGCTTTCGACGACAGCGCGGCGCGAGACCACGACGTTGTTGCGCTTGCGGTCAAGCTTGATGAGCTTGAATTCCAGCTCCTTGCCTTCCAGGTAGGCCGGATCGCGCACGGGGCGCACATCGACCAGGGAACCCGGCAGGAAGGCGCGGACATCCTTGATGTCCACGGTGAAACCACCCTTGACCTTGCCGCTGATGCGGCCGGTGATGGTTTCGTTCTTTTCCAACGCTTCTTCCAGCTCGTCCCACACCATCGCGCGCTTGGCCTTCTCGCGCGACAGGACGGTTTCACCGAAGCCGTTCTCGATCGAGTCGAGGGCGACCTTGACGATGTCGCCTTCGGCAACATCGATTTCGCCAGCGTCGTTACGGAACTGTTCGATCGGCACGATGCCTTCCGACTTCAGCCCGGCGTTGATCACCACGACGTCGCCGCGGACTTCAACAACGGTACCGCTGACGATGGCGCCCGGCTTCAGCTTGGCCAGGTTGGCCTGGCTGGCTTCAAACAGTTCGGCAAATGATTCGGTCATTAGATTTACTCTGTTGGACACATGGGTCGGCTGGCTTCCCTTCAGGGAATGGCTGCCGCCCGCCTGTTGGTCGACCCCGGAAATGCAGGTCGTGTGTGGAAGTAGGAAAACCGCCACGCATCATTGCGCGACGGAGCTTTTACAGCACTGCAGATGCGCGACCTCCGCCGATGCTGCTGGCAGAGCTCCCGCGCGAACGGATCAGGCAGCCGGAACCGGAAGCAGATCCATCACTCTGGCAACGACATCTTCGATGCCGATGCCTGTGGTGTCGATGAGGACAGCATCGTCTGCCGGCTTCAGGGGCGCCACGGTACGCTGAGCATCACGGGCGTCGCGGGCCATGATCTCGCGCAGGAGGTCTTCAAAGTTAACAGAAACCCCCTTGTCTTTCAACTGCTTATGCCGGCGCTCGGCGCGCTCCTCGGCACTGGCGGTCAGGAAGACCTTATATGGGGCGTCGGGGAAGATGACGGTGCCCATGTCGCGGCCGTCGGCGACCAGCCCCGGCTCCATCCTGAATGCGCGCTGGCGCTCCTTCAGGGCGGCCCGGACCTCGGGAATGGCGGCAATGGCCGACGCCAGCGCTCCGGTGGTCTCCAGCCGCAGCTCGTCGGTGGCATCGGTGCCATTGACCAGGACCCGCATGGCATCGCCCTGCTCGACGAACTGGACATGGGTATCAAAGGTGCAGCGCACCAGCGCGGAGGCATCGGAGGTGTCGATGTCGGCCCAGCTGGCCGCCACGCCGACGGCGCGGTACAGCGCACCCGAATCCAGGTAGTGCCAGCCCAACCGGCGCGCCACGATGCGGCTGATGGTACCCTTGCCGGCCCCTGACGGGCCGTCGATGGTCAGGACGGGAACGAGTGGATTCATGGGGGTCCTTGCGCGTGTGAAGGGGGCATTCTAGCCCCTGCCAGACACCCCGCAACGGGCCTTTTGTGCAACCACTTGAAACCATGGGGAAAAGCCCGGTAGAATGGCGGGCTTGAACGAGCGTCCACTGCCGATTGTCTTTCGCATATCGCGGCCACGCTCCACCCGAACAACTACTGTTTACGCCGAGGTATGCCATGAAAGTTCTGTCCTCCCTGAAGTCGGCGAAGGCCCGTCACCGTGACTGCAAGGTCGTGCGTCGTCGTGGCAAGATCTTCGTCATCTGCAAGTCGAACCCGCGTTTCAAGGCGCGTCAGCGCTAAGCCCAACGGTCCTCGTGACCGCGGCTGGCCCCACGCGGGGCCGACCCGATGCAAAAAGCCGCCTTCGGGCGGTTTTTTGTTTATGCGGTTTTTTCCTGCCGTTTTTGCTGTAATCGCTGTTCTTGACCACTGGGGAGTAGATCGAGATGACGCGTTACCTGTGCACCCTGGCCGTACTGGCCACCCTGGCTGCCGGCACCCCGGCGCTGGCCGATACCCTGCTTGTCGACCGCGCCCGCGAAAAGCCGGCCGGCGCCCTGCCCGTCCGCGGCCAGAGCATGCAGCAGGTGCAGTCCCAGTTCGGCGCGCCGGCAGAGCAGCTGCAGCCGCGCGGCGGACAGAAACGGCAATGGCCGACCATCCACCGCTGGGTGTACCCGCAGTTCACCGTCTACTTCGAGAAGCAGAAGGTGATCGACGTGGTGGCAAACCAGGCGGATCCGAACGAAATCGGCCCCAAGCCGCCGATCCGTTGACCCCCATGCCCGCCACCTGCGGGCGCGTGTAGCGAGACCATGAACCAGACCCTTCGTTTTCCTGCCGAATGGGAAGCCCAGAGCGGCGTCCTGATTGCCTGGCCCACCGCCGACACCGACTGGGCCGAGCGCCTGGGCCAGGTGGAAGAGACCTACATCGCCCTGGTTGCGGCGATCACCCGCTTCCAGCCGGTGCTGATCTGCGTGGCCGACGATGACGTGGAGACCTATGCCGAGATGCGGCTGCGCTCCAACCGCATCGACATGGACAAGGTCCACTTCACCACCGCCGCGTACGACGATACCTGGCTGCGTGATTCGGGCCCGATCACCCTGCGCCGCGCCGACGGCAGCTTCCAGCTGCTGGACTTCCGCTTCACCGGCTGGGGCGGCAAGTTCGATGCCACCCTCGATGACCAGCTGGTCGGCGTGCTCGACCAGGCCGGCGTGTTCAACGACGCGACGGTGCGCAGCATTCCGTTCGCACTGGAAGGCGGCGGCATCGAGACCGATGGTGAAGGCACCCTGCTGACCACCTGGAAGTGCCTGCACGAGCGCCACCCGGACCGCGACCGCGACAGCCTCAGCGCCGACCTGGCCGACTGGCTGCAGCAGGAACGCGTGCTGTGGCTGGATCATGGCTACCTGGAAGGCGACGACACCGACGCCCATATTGACACCCTCGCCCGCTTCGCCTCGGCCGACAGCATCGTCTACCAGGCCTGCGACGACGCCAGCGACTCGCATTACGCCGAGCTGCAGGCGATGGGCGCCGAGCTGGCCGCGCTGCGCACGCGTGACGGCCAGCCGTACCGACTGTTCCCGTTGCCGTGGGCAAAGCCGGTGATCGATGAAGGCCGCCGCCTGGCTGCTTCGTATGCCAATTACCTGATCGTCAACGGCGCGGTGCTGATGCCGGCCTATGGCGACCCGGCCGACGACCTGGCCCGCGATGTGCTGGCACAGGCCCATCCGGGCCGCGAGATCGTGCAGGTGCCTTGCCGCTCGCTGATCTGGCAGAACGGCAGCCTGCACTGCATCACCATGCAGCTGCCGGCCGGGCTGTTGAAGGCGTAATCCACGCGGTAGCGCCGGGCCATGCCCGGCGAGCGCGGCGGCATCTGCAGAATCCGCCGGGCATGGCCCGGCGCTACCGGTTGCATGC
>NZ_JBHZOP010000005.1:0-28367 GCF_042787595.1 Stenotrophomonas sp. YIM B13575
GCCTGCGTGTGGGGCCGGGCAGGACCGTTCGCGCCATGGATGGCGCGACCGAGCTTACAAGGATGTACTTGCAGCGTGTCCTGCCCGGCCCCACCCGCAGGCTCCCCCCGATACCCGGAAGGCGCTGCTCTACACAGCCAACTCGAACCCAACAAAAAACCCGGCCGAAGCCGGGCTTTTCGCATGACATCACAACGAACCGGAATCAGTCGCCCTGCTGCTTCTGCAGGTGCTCCCAACGCTCCTGGGCGTCGATGGTGCGCTCGGCGGTCAGGCGCGCTTCGAGGCGCTCCAGGCCGATTTCTTCACCGGTGTCCACGCAGTACCCGTAATCGCCCGCTTCCAGGCGCTTGAGGGTGCTGTCGATCTTGCCGATCAGCTTGCGGTAACGGTCACGGGTGCGCAGTTCCAGCGAGTTCTCGGTCTCGCGGGTCGCGCGCTCGGCTTCATCGCCGATGTCACGCACTTCCTCACGCAGGTTCTCGATGGTCTGCTTGGACTCTTCCACCAGATCGGCGCGCCAGTTCTGCAGGCGCTGGCGGAAGTACTCCTGCTGCAGCGGGCTCATGTACTCCTCGTCCGAGGCCGGCTTGTAGCCTGCGGGCAGGATCGGGCGGCCAGTGGCCTCGTCGGTCTTGTATTCGACGACCTTGTACTTGCTGCGCGGCGCGGGTGCCGACGAACGGGCGGCGACGGCCACAGCGACCTTGCCCACGGGGCGGGTCACGGTCTTCGGAGCGGAATCGGATTTCACGGCGGTTTTAGCAGGCGATTTCGAAACGGGCACGGGATTCTTGGATTGCGGGGCGGTCGATGCTGCAGAAGCGGCGGCCGGGGCCGGCTTGGAGGCCGGTTTGGCTGCTGCCACTGCCGCGGTCTTGGCCGGGACAGACTTGGCCGGGGCCGGCTTCGCAGCTGGCTTCGGTGCGGACTTCACTACAGGGGCCGGCGTCGGCTTGGCAGCCGGCGCGGCGACATTCTTGGCAGCCTTGGCGGCAGGTGCCGGCTTGGCAGGCGCCACCTTCTTGGCTGCCGGCTTCGCAGCAGGCGCGGCGGCAACCTTCTTCACCACCGCCTTCGGCGCCGGCTTGGCTGCTGCCTTCTTCGGCGCCGGCTTGGCAGCGGCCTTCTTCACCGGCGCAGCCTTGCTGGCAACCTTCTTCACCGCCGGTGCCTTCTTGCTGGCAGCGACAGGTTTGGCCTTGACCGGCGCAGCGGGTTTCTTCGCCACTGCCGGCTTGCCGGACTTGGCCGGCGCTTTCTTTGCGGTGGCCTTCCTGGCCGCCGGTTGTGAGGATGCCGCCTTGGTCACCGGCTTGCTGGCCGGCTTCTTGGCAACGGGCTTGGCCGCCAACTTCTTCACAACAGGCTTGGCGGTTTTCTTGGCGGCCTTGACGGCCTTCTTTGCAGTTTTTTTAGCAGCCACGAAACGCTCTTCCTTGGATTCCCCGGGGCCCGGGAAAGCGGGCCTTTATAGCCTACCCGACCCGCAGCAGCAACCTTGGGGGCCCGCTCCATTCAGTCCAGGAGTCAACGGGTCCAAGGTGCGGTCCGACGAACACGGACCGCCTTGCGCGGTACGGAACCTGTCCGGCACCTGGAGGGGTGCCGATAGCGGTCGCAGGCCATCTACGACATGCGACCAACGGCCCATCCTGCACAAATGCGGCCTTCATGCCAACTGGCTTAAGATGACTGAGTGATCTCGCGCCTGCTCATCGCCCTGCTGCGCTTCTACAAGCGCTTCATCAGCCCGCTGCTGGGGCCTCGCTGCCGTTTCGTGCCGAGCTGCTCTGAATACGCCATGGACGCCATCTCCCGGCACGGCCCGCTGCGCGGCAGCTGGCTGGCGGCGCGACGGCTGGGCCGCTGCCATCCGTTCCATCCCGGCGGCTTCGATCCAGTGCCCGAATCTCCCAACGCCCCTTCTTGCCGTTGCACAGGAAAACACTGACATGTCCTCCACGCTCATCACCAACGCCCGCCTGGTCAACGAAGGCCGCACCTTCGAAGGCGACCTGCGCATCGAGAACGACCGCATCGCGCAGATCGGCAAGGGGTTGACCCCGCGTGATGGCGAACAGGTGGTGGATGCAGCCGGGCGCTGGCTGCTGCCCGGGATGATCGACGACCAGGTGCATTTCCGCGAACCGGGCCTGACCCACAAGGGTGACATCGCCAGCGAGTCGGCTGCGGCCGTGGCCGGCGGCCTGACCAGCTTCATGGACATGCCCAACACCAACCCGCCGACACTCGACTCGACCATTCTTGAAGCCAAGTACGAGCTGGCGCGCGGCCGTGCCTGGGCCAACTACGGGTTCTACCACGGGGCCAGCAACGACAACCTGGAGGCCATCCGCGCGCTCGACCCGAAGAAGGCGCCGGGCGTGAAGGTGTTCATGGGTGCATCCACCGGCAACATGCTGGTCGACAACCCGGAAACCCTGGATGCGATCTTCCGCGAGTGCCCGACCCCGATCATCACGCACTGCGAAGACACGCCGATGATCGATGCCAACCTGAAGGCCTTCCAGGAAAAGTACGGCGACGCACTGACCCCGGAGATGCACCCGGACATCCGTTCGCGCGAAGCCTGCATCAAGTCGACGCGGCTGGCCATGTCGCTGGCGCGCAAGCACGGCACCCGCCTGCACGTGCTGCACATCTCCACCGCCGACGAACTGGCGCTGTTCGAGAAGGGCCCGCTGATCCGCGCCGACGGCAGCCGCAAGCAGATCACCGCCGAGACCTGCGTGCATTTCCTGCACTTCGCCCGCCCGGACTACGCGACCAAGGGCAACCTGATCAAGTGCAATCCGGCGATCAAGGACGTGGCCGATCGCGAGGCGATCACCGCCGCATTGGCCGACGACGTGCTGGATGTCCTGGCCACCGACCACGCCCCGCATACCTGGGAAGAGAAGCAGAAGCCCTATGCGCAGGCGCCGTCCGGCCTGCCGCTGGTGCAGTACGCGCTGGTCGCCGCGCTGGAACGCGTGCACGAAGGCAAACTGACCCGCGAGCAGGTGGTGCAGAAATTCGCCCATGCTCCCGCCCAGCTGTTCGACGTGGAAGAGCGTGGCTTCCTGCGCGAAGGCTACTTCGCCGACCTGGTGCTGGTGGAAGACGTCGCGTTCACGGTCAAGCGCGAGGACGTGCTGTCCAAGTGCGGCTGGTCGCCGTTCGAAGGCACCACGTTCCAATCGCGCATCGCTTCCACCTGGGTCAACGGCCAGCTGGTGTGGGACGGCAGCAAGCTGGTGGGTCAGCCCGCCGGCCAGCGCATGACCTACGACCGCTGATGCGTTCGGCACTCATGTTCGGGGCGCTGCTGCTGGCGGCGCCCCTGTTCCCCGCACCGTCGGCACAGGCGCAGGACGGCATCGGCGACCTGATCGACAGCCGCGTGGTGTTCCCGGCCAGCGCGTCGCAGGGCGCGCTGGTGATCGGCAAGGTTCCCGCAGGCAGCAGCGTGCGCTACGCAGGTCGCGACCTGCGCGTGAGCAGCTACGGCAGCGTGGTGTTCGGCATCGGTCGCGATGAGAAAGGCCCGCTGCAGGTGCAGATCCGCCGACCGGATGGCAGCAGCGAGACGGCCGCCATCAACGTGACCCCGCGCGACTGGCCCACCGAGCGGGTCAACGGCGTGCCGCCGAAGACGGTCAATCCGCCACCAGCCATCGCCGAGCGGATCAAGCGCGAGCAGGCGCAGGTCACCGCGGCGCGCGCACGCGACGACAACCGCACCGATTTCACCCAGACCTTCATCTGGCCGGTGCAGGGTCGCATCAGCGGCCGCTTCGGCAATGCGCGTGTGTACAACGGCCAGCCCGGTGCCGGTCACTCCGGCATGGACATCGCGGTGCCGACCGGTACCCCGGTGAAAGCACCGGCTGCGGGTATCGTCACCTTCGCAGGCCCGGATCTGTATCTGACCGGCGGTACCTTGCTGCTCGACCATGGCTTCGGCGTCAGTTCGAACTTCCTGCACCTGTCGCGCATCGACGTGAAGGTCGGTGATCGCGTCGAACAGGGCCAGGTGATCGCCGCCGTCGGCGCGACCGGCCGTGCCACCGGCCCGCATCTGCACTGGGGCATGAACTGGTTCGACACCCGCATCGACCCGCTGCTGGTGCTGGAACGGAAGTAACGCCCATCGCCCGTTGCGGTGGTGGGCCGCTGCCGTAGAGCCGAGCCCACGCTCGGCTGCTGTTGGCCATGAATAGCCGAGCATAGGCTCGGCTCTACAGACAGCATGCAATCACCCATGCGCGGTAGCGCCGGGCCATGCCCGGCGAGCGCAGCGGCCAATCGTTCAGCCGCGCGCGGCCCACCACACGCGCAGCAACGTGCGCACCGGCGTCGCTTCAATCGGCTTGCCTGCGGCCTGCGCCGCCAGGCGGGCACGCGCCAGGCTCGACCACACGCGGCGCGCGCGCGGACCGGGCACACGGGCGCCCCACCCTTTCAGCAGCTGCTGCGCCCAACGCTGTGCGGCATTGCCGGCGTCCTCGTCCAGCAGGCTGCGCGGCACGCCGGCCACGCCAGCGTCCTGCAGGCGCTGGGCCAGGGTCTGCAGCAGCACTGCACGGCCGGCGCCCTTGCGCGGCGAGTCGGCAAACACCACCGCTTCGACCGCAGCCACTGCTTCGGCATAGTTGCCCAGTGCGCGCTCGGCAGCGGCAGCGTCCAGCGCGACAGTGCGCGCCTCGACCAGATCCGGCAGCGCCTCGGCCAGCTGCGCCCACGGTGCCCGCACCGGCTCCAGCACGCGTCCCAGCGGATGCCGCGAACGCTGCGCGGCCCAGCTGCGCAGTTCCTCGCCCCACCAGGCCAGCTTGGCGTCGGCCGGCAGCGGGTCGCCACTGGTGTTGAGCATGTCGTCGAATTCCTGCAGCAGCGCGAACCACGCCAGCGCCACAGGGCGCTGCGGTTCGGCCACGAACGGCTCAGCCACCGACCATTCCGGCCAGCGGCTGCGCCACTTGTCGAGGAAACTGTCCAGCGCGGTACTGCTCACTACGTTGTTCCTTACGGCTGGGCCGGGGTCGCCGGCCGGGTCGGCCAGAGGCTGGCCAGTTGCAGGAGTTCGGCGTTCTCGACCAGCACATCGGCCTGCCAGGCCAACGGGTCATCGCTGTGCAGGCGGTAGCCCCACAGTGCCGCCACCGACGGCATGCCGGCGGCACGCGCAGCGACGATGTCGCGCTCATCGTCGCCGACATACACGCAGTCTTCCGCTGCGATGCCGATCAGCTGCGCGGCGTGCAGCAGCGGCAACGGATGCGGCTTGCGCTCGGCCAGGGTGTCACCACCAACCAGCACCGCGCAGCGCCGCTGCCAGCCGTACTGCGGCACGATCAGCCGCGCCAGGTACTCGGGCTTGTTGGTGACGATGCCCCACACCGTGCCGGCCGCGTCCAGCGCATCGAGCATGCCGGCGACGCCGTCGAACAACACGGCGTGCTGGCCGATCGAGGCTTCGTAGCGCTGCAGGAATTCCGGAATCAGCGCATCGCGCGCGGCCGCGTCCAGTTCTGGAAACGCGGCCGATACCATCGCCCGCGAGCCCTTCGACACCACCGGACGCAACTGCGCCGGATCGATCGGTGCGCGGCCACGCTCGGCCAGCATCACGTCAAGCGTGGCGACGAAATCCGGTGCGCTGTCCAGCAGGGTCCCGTCCAGGTCGAACAGCACCGCACGCGGAAATGCTGCGGCGGTCACGGCGCCTTGACCGCGTGGGCCAGGTAATTGATGTCGGTACGGCTGCTCAGGCGGGCGCGGTTGCGCCAAGGCTCGTAGGCCATGCCGCTGACATCGGCCAGCGGCAGGTCGGCTTCGCGCAGCCAGCGCGCCAGCTCGGCCGGCTTGATGAATTCCTGGTAGTGGTGGGTGCCCTTGGGCAGCAGCCGCGCCACGTACTCGGCACCGACAATGGCCACTGCAAAGGCCGCGGCCGTGCGGTTGATGGTGGACAGGAACAGATGGCCGCCCGGCTTCAGCAGACGCTTGCAGGCCTCGATGATCGCGCCCGGATCGGGGACGTGCTCGAGCATTTCCATGCAGGTCACCACGTCGAAGCTGCCCGGCTGTTCGGCGGCAAGGTCTTCGGCGGCCTGCACCCGGTAGTCGACGCTGACACCACTTTCCAGTGCGTGCAGGCGCGCGACCTTGACCAGCTCCGGCGCCAGGTCGATGGCGGTCACCTCGGCACCGGCCTGGGCCAGCGCTTCACTCAGCAGCCCGCCACCGCAACCGATGTCGAGCACGCGCGCACCACGCAGCGGCGCGCGGTCGGCAACGTACTGCAGGCGCACCGGATTCAGCGCGTGCAGCGGCTTCTGCGGGCCATCGGCGTCCCACCAGCGGTTGGCCAGCGCGGCGAACTTGTCCAGCTCGGCCTGATCGAAATTGGAAGAAGCGTGGGGGGCAGTCATGACGGTTGTCCTTGCGGCGCCTGTACTCAGGCGCGGATATGACGGATGCGCTCGCGCCACTGGCGCGCGTTGGCGATGATGCCCGGCAGGTCCATGCCGACCAGCTCACGCTGCACCAGCTTGGGCTTGCCGGCGATCCAGACGTCGCTGACCTGCTGGCGGCCGGTGGCGTACACCAGCTGCGACAGCACGTTGTGCAGCGGCTGGGTCTCCAGCGCGGACAGGTCGACGCAGACCAGGTCGGCCTGTTTGCCGACCTCGATCGAGCCGATGCGCTCGCCGAAGCCCAGCGCGCGGGCGCCACCCAGCGTGGACGCGCGCAACGTGGTCGCCGCGTCCAGCGCGGTGGCGTCGTCGGCCACGGCCTTGGCCAGGATCGCCGCGGTGCGGTTCTCGCTGAACATGTCCAGGTCGTTGTTGCTGGCGCAGCCGTCGGTGCCAATGGCCAGGTTCACGCCGGCGCGCTGCAGGGCGCAGGCCGGGCAGAAACCGGAGGCCAGTTTCAGGTTCGATTCCGGGCAATGCACCACGCTGACTCCGCGCTCGGCGCACAGGTGGATCTCGGCCTCGGTCAGCTGGGTCATGTGCACCGCGATCAGGCGGTCGTTGACCAGGCCGAGGCGATCCAGCCGCGCCAGCGGACGCTGGCCGTGCAGCTTGATCGAATCGGTGATTTCCTGCGCGGTTTCATGGGTATGCAGGTGCACCTGCATGTCGAGCTGGTCGGACAGCATCCGCACCCGCTCGAAATTGGCATCGTTGACGGTGTACGGCGCATGCGGTGCGAACGCGGTGCCGATCAGCGGGTCGGTGCGCCACTGGTCATGCAGTTCACCGGCCTTGGCGAAGTACTCGTCGTCGGTCTTGGCCCAGGCGGTGGGGAAATCGATGATCACCGCGCCGACCAGCGCGCGGAAGCCGTGCTTTTTGTAGACGGCGGCCTGCACGTCACCGAAGAAATAGTTCTCGTTGGCGCAGGTGGTGCCGCCACGCAGCATCTCGGCGATGGCCAGGGTGGTGCCGTCGGCCACGAACTCGGGGCCGATCACCGCCGCTTCCACCGGCCAGATGTGCTGCTGCAGCCAGGTCATCAGCGGCAGGTCGTCGGCGACGCCGCGCAGCAGGGTCATCGGGTTGTGCGTATGTGCGTTGACCAGGCCCGGCATCAGCGCCGCATCGGGGCGGCTGACCACCTGGGTGGCGCGGAAGCGCGCACGCGCTTCGGCACGCGGCAGGATGGCCACGATCTCACTGCCACGCACGGCGACGGCATGGTCTTCCAGCACCACCGCATGCGGCTCGATCGGAACGACATAACCGGCTTCGATCAGCAGATCGCAGGCTTCGGGGAGGTGCGGGCTATCGCTCATGCGGGCTCACTGGCTATGGGGGAAGGACCGTACGTAGCCTTGGCTCCGACCTGGCGACTGATCACCGGTCAAACGGCTACCGCTGGGCTTCTGGAAGGCAAGCCCCTGAGTCAGGGGCGGCCGCGAAGCGGCGGGGTGTGGGTGCTGGTGAGCGGGGGCCCACGATCCGCATGGCGGATCGTGGGAGCGCCAGCGCGAATGCGCCGGCGCGTACCCGGATTACTTCACGCGTGAGGAGTACTCGCCCGAACGGGTGTCGACCTTGATGATTTCATCCTGGTTGACGAACAGCGGCACGCGCACCACGGCACCGGTTTCCAGGGTGGCCGGCTTGCCGCCGCCGCCCGAGGTGTCGCCACGGACGCCCGGGTCGGTCTCGGTGATCTTCAGTTCGACGAAGTTCGGCGGCTGCACGAAGATCGGGGAGCCATTGAACAGGGTGACGATGCAGGATTCTTCGCCCTTCAGCCACTTCTCGGCGCCGCCCATGCCGGCCTTGTCGGCCTGCACCTGCTCGAAGGTTTCCGGGTCCATGAAGTGCCAGTACTCGCCGTCGCTGTACATGTAGTCCATGTTGGTATCGACCACATCGGCCACTTCCACGTCGTCGGTCGCCTTCATGGTCATTTCGACCGTGCGGCCCGACTTGATGAAGCGATAGCGCACGCGGGTGAAGGCCTGGCCCTTGCCCGGCTTGATGAACTCGGTCTCGGAGATGACGGCCGGTTCATTGTTGACCAGGATCTTCATCCCGTTCTTGACATCGTTCATGCCCGCAGTGGCCATGCTCAAGCTCCTCAAATGGCGAAACCGCCGCGCGTGCGGCGAGCCGGATAGAATGGAAAGCCCACCGGAACCCCGGCGGGCAACTGTTTATGTGTCCATGATAACCGCAGGCCCCCTCTCCATGCAGCTTTCCGCCTTCCCCCGGACCCAGTCGCCAGCGGCGCCCGCGCGCTGGCAGCAGCTGTGGCGGCAGGCCCTGCGCGACCCGCAGGCGCTGCTGGCCCGGCTGGATCTGGATGCCGCAGCACTGGGCGTATCCGAGGCCGCCATCGCCCAGTTCGCGCTGCGCGTGCCGGAGGGTTTCGTCGCGCGCATGCGCCGTGGCGATGCCCACGATCCGCTGCTGCGGCAGGTGCTGCCGATCGATGCCGAGATGCGCCCGGCCCCCGGGTTCAGCTTCGATGCGGTGGGCGACGGTGCAGCAAAGAAGGCCACCGGGGTCATCCAGAAGTACCGCGGTCGCGCCCTGCTGGTGGCCACCGGCAGCTGCGCGATCAACTGCCGCTACTGTTTCCGCCGGCATTTCGACTATGGCGCCGAAAATGCCGCCAAGGGGGGATGGCAGGAGGCAGTGGAGGCCATCGCTGCAGACCCGGACATCGATGAGGTGATCCTGTCCGGCGGCGACCCGCTGTCGCTTGCGACCCACAAGCTGGCCGAGCTGACCGATGCACTGCGCGGCATCGCGCATATCCGCCGGCTGCGCATCCATACGCGCCTGCCGATCGTGCTGCCCGAGCGGGTCGATGACGAACTGCTGGCGTGGCTGGGCAGCCTGCCATGGCCACTGGCGATCGTGGTCCACGCCAACCACGCCAATGAATTCGATGCCAGTGTCGATACCGCGATGGCCCGCCTGCGCGGCATCGGCGCGCAGCTGCTGAACCAGGCGGTGCTGCTGCGCGGAGTCAACGACAGCGTGCAGGCGCTGCAGGACCTGAGCGAGCGCAGCTTCGCCGCCGGCGTGCTGCCCTATTACCTGCACCAGTTGGATCGGGTCGAGGGCGTGGCCCATTTCGAAGTGGACGACGTCCAGGCCAAGGCCCTGATTGCCGGCCTCACTGCGCGGCTGTCCGGCTATCTGGTGCCCAAGCTGGTCCGCGAGCTGCCCGGCGACCCGAGCAAGCGCCCGGTGTAACAGTAGATCCACGCCATGCGTGGATGCTTCTGCCAGGAACGCCCATCCACGCATGGCGTGGATCTACTGTCACGCGCCCGATTCGATCATCCGCACCACCTCGGTGGCAGTGACCGGGTGGCTCAAGCGATAGCCCTGACCGAGGTCGCAACCACGCTGGGCCAGCAGCTCGAACTGCGCCTCCTGCTCGATACCCTCGGCCACCACCGTGATGCCCAGGGCATGGGCCATGGCGATGATCGCCGTGGTCAGGGCCAGATCGTCCGGGTCGCGCTGCATGTCGGCGACGAAGCTCTTGTCGATCTTGACCCCGTCCACCGGTACCTGGCGCAGGTGGCTGAGACCGGAGAAGCCGGTACCGAAGTCGTCCAGCCACACCTTCACCCCCGCCCGGTGCAGACGGTCCAGCAGCTGTGCGGCCAGCATCTCATCGCCGATCACCGCCGTCTCGGTCAGCTCCAGGTGCAGGCGCGAGGCCGGTAGACCCGACTCCTGCAGGCACTGCGCGACCAACGCCGGCAGCTCACCGCCGCGCAACTGCCGTGGCGACACGTTGACCGAAACGAACAGCTCGTCACCGGCCACGCCCCGCGGCCACTGCACGGCTTCCATGCAGGCGGCACGCAGCACCTTCGGGCCGATGATCTCGATCAGGCCACTCTGCTCGGCCACCTCGATGAACACCGATGGCGGGATCGTGCCCAGCGTCGGGTGCTGCCAGCGCAGCAGCACTTCCACGCCGACCATGCGACGGTCGCGCATGCGGAAGATCGGCTGGTAGGCCAACCGCAGCTCGCCGCGCTCCCAGGCACCGCGCAGCTCCTGTTCCATGTGCACGCGGCGCTCGACCGCGTGATCCATGGCCCGGCTGTAATAGCGATAACAGTTCTTGCCGGCCATCTTCGCCTGGTACATGGCGATGTCGCCGTTCTTCAGCAGCGTCGTGGCATCGGCGGCATCGTCGGGGAACAGGGTCACGCCGATCGAAGTGCCCAGGAACAGCTCCCTGCCCTGCACCACCAGCGGCTTGCCCAGCTCGCGCACCAGCACTTCGGCCAGCAACCGCGCATTGGCTGCGACATCGCCATCGCCAACCAGGATCACGAATTCATCGCCGCCGAACCGCGCCAGCACCGCGTCGTCGCCGCCCGCCTCGGTCACGGCACGGCCGATGCGCTGGGCAAACTGCAGCAATGCCTCGTCGCCGGCCTCATGGCCCAGCGTGTCATTGACCCGCTTGAAATCATCGATATCGGCGAACAGCAGGCCCAGCCGGTGATTGGACGCACGTGCGGCCATCAACCGGTGGTCCAGCGCCTCGCGGAATGCCAGCCGGTTGGTGAGCCCGGTCAACGCGTCGGTGTAGGCCATGCGCCGCACTTCGCGGTCATGGCGGGCAATCGCATCACGCATGCGGGCAAAGCCACGCACCAGTTCACCCACCTCGTCGTCGCGGGTGTTTTCGCGCAGCGGCGCCTGGTAGTCACCCGCCTCGATGCGCCGGGCGGCCGCGGCCAGCTCGCGGATCGGCGCCACCAGCGTGCGCTGCACGTACAGGATCACCACCACGCCGATCACCACCAGCAGGCCCAGCATCAGCAGCAGCCAGCCCAGATGCCGGCTTCCCATCTGCTGCAGCCGCTCACCGAGGGTCGCATTGGCTGCCTGCTCACGCTGCAGCACTTCGTCCAGGGCCATGCCGACGCGGACACCACCGATGCGCTGCTTGCCCATCCTGATCGGCATCGCGTTGTCGAGCACCGTGGGCGACTGCTGCACCACCAGCGACTGCGCGGCGATCGCCCCGGCGGCCAGCGGATCGGCCATCGGCCGTCCGGCATCGGGCACCCCGGCCGAGCCGTCGTGGACCAACCGTCCACGGTCGTCGAACACCAGTACGTAGCGCACCACCGGCTGCCGCGAAATGCTGCGCACCAACGCCCCGACCTGGTCCAGATCGTTCTTGTGAAGCGGACCGGCAAGCGCATCGGACAGCTCGCGCACCATGGCCTCGCCACGACTGCGCACGCTGCGGTCGAACAGTTCGTGGATGACGCCGTTGCTGAGCGACCTCACCTCGCCCTGCATCGCCGCCTGACGCCCCAGCAGCACGGCCAGGATCGCCACCACCACCAGCATAGCCCCGCCCATCGCCAGCAGGAATCGGGCCTGCATCCCGGAGCCGAGCAACTTCATTCCACTTCCATCCGCACGCGCGTCGACCTTTGTTTCAATTCATCCAACCACGGCTGCGCATGCGCAACGACGCGGCGGAAACCGGAAGCCCCCAACACCCTCTGCAACGCACTCTGCACCCGTCGGCGACAGACGACACGCGGCTGCACGCCGGACGCACGGCCGGACACCGTCGGCGCCGGCCCGGCCACCTGCCAGCCCACACGGCCAGGCGCATGATCCTGCGTCATCGCGAGTTGCCCCTCTTCGCTGCCCAACGCCCCCACTGTAGAACCGGCGCAGCATGCGCCGTCCCGGCCAGCAGGGCCAAGGCCAGGCTCAGCAGTTCCCCCTGCATTGCCCTACGCAGACCCGACACAAGCATCATCCCCCCGGGGTATCCGGACAGACTACCCGAAAAAATGAGACCGTCGTCAGCTGTCCTTGCTGTTCTTCTGCGCCAGGCGCGCCATGCGCTGGGTATCGGCCAGGATGCCGCGCAGCAGACGCACTTCCTGCTCGCTGGGCTCGCTGCGCAGGAACAGGCGGCGCAGCTTGCGCATCGCCGAATCAGGCGCGCGGCCTTTGTGGAAATCGATCTCGTCCAGGGTCTCACCCAACTGGGCGAAGAAGCTCTCCATCTGATCGTGGCTGGCCGTCTGCTCGCGACTGTCCGGCCCGGTCGCGGCCACCGGCTGTGCACCCAGCAGCTGCATGCGCACTTCATAGGCCAGCACCTGCACCGCAGCGGCCAGGTTGAGCGAGCTGAACTCCGGGTCGGACGGAATGTGCACTGCGGCGTGGCACAGCTGCAGCTCCTCGTTGGTCAGGCCGGTGCGCTCACGGCCGAACACCAGCGCCACCTCGGCGCCTTCGCTGGCCTTGGCCACGGCGCGGGCGGCGGCATCTGCCGGCAGGAACTCCTCCAGCTGGACCCGGCGCGCACGTGCGGTGCAGCCCAGCACGAACCGGCAGTCGGCAACGGCTTCGGCCAGGGTGGCCACCACCGGTGCGTCGCCGAGCACGTCTTCGGCGCCGGCCGAGCGCCGGAAGGCCTCCTCATCAAGCGGCTTCTCCGGCGCCACCAGGACCAGGCGGGCCAGGCCCATGGTCTTCAGGGCACGGGCGGCGGCCCCCATGTTGCCGGGGTGTTGGGTCCCGACCAGGACGAATCGGAGGCGGGTAGCGGCAGGAAACTGGGACATGAACAGGGAAAATGTCGAGCTGGACGAAGACCAATGGTAAACTGTGCGGCCGGCCACTGCGCCGGACCCGCTCTTTTCCCCCGCCAGCCCTTCTCTTCTGCCCTTCCGGGAGCCCATGCCATGCAGAAACCCGCCGTAACCGTCATGGTCAAGGCCGCCCGCCTCGCCGGCAACGTCCTCTTGCGCAACATCAACAAGCTCGAGGCACTGAATGTAGTCCAGAAGGGCCGCATGGACTACGCCAGCGAAGTCGATGCGGACGCGGAAAAGGTGATCGTCAAGGAACTCAAGCGCGCTTACCCCGAGTACGGCATCTTCGGTGAAGAAGGTGGCGTGCAGAGCGAGCGTCGCCACATGTGGGTCATCGACCCGCTGGACGGCACCAGCAACTACCTGCGCGGCGTGCCGCACTACTGCGTGTCGATCGCCCTGGTCGAGAACGGCGAGCCGACCGACGCGGTGATCTTCGATCCGCTGCGCAATGAACTGTTCACCGCCAGCCGTGGTGCCGGCGCCGTGCTCAACGACCGTCGTATCCGCGTGGCCGACCGCAAGGATCTGGAAGGCACCATGATCCACACCGGTTTCGCCCCGCGCGAGCGCGCACGCGCCAGTGCACAGCTGAAGTCGGTGGACGCCCTGCTGGTGCACGCCGAGGACATCCGCCGCTCGGGTTCGGCCGCGCTGGACCTGGCCTATGTGGCCTGTGGCCGCGCCGACGCCTACTTCGAGGCCGGCGTGAAGGCCTGGGACATCGCCGCCGGCGTGCTGCTGGTGCGCGAGGCCGGTGGCAAGGTCTGCGACTTCAAGGGCGCGACCCCGGCCCGCATGGACAACCGCGGCCCGGACACCCAGCAGATCGTGGCCGGCAACCTGAAGGTGGCCGAGTCGCTGCAGAAGGTGCTGGTGAACACGGGCTACGCCGCCGAGTTCGACGCGAAGTTCTGATTTTCTGCGTAAAGCGGTTCATGGAGACGGCACCAGCGAAGGTGCCGTTTTCGTTTGTGCGCCCGGAGATTCGTTTCCGCGACCGCGGAGGGTTGTCACTTTCTTTGCGCGCAAAGAAAGTAACCAAAGAAACGCTCCGCCAGCCACGAGCCGTCGCTACGCGCCGGTACCCTGCGCTTCTCGGCGAATCAGGGGACGGCGCCGAACTCGCTGCGCTCAGACACCGGCGCCTCTTCGCCCCTGATTCCCCTGCGATGCTCGGCTCGCTCAAGGCGGACTCAAGATCAAATGCCACAGCTGCACCAGTAGATCCACGCCATGCGTGGATGCTTTTGCCGTTGATCTTGACCTTCCAGTCCGCCTTCAAGCGAGCCGAGCACCGCAGGTCCGGCGAGGGCGAAGAGGTGCGGGTGTCTGAGCGCAGCGAGTTCCCGCACCGTCCCTCGACGGACTGAGGAGCGCAGGGAACCGACGTGCGAAGCACGACGGCTCGCGGACTGGCGGCGTGTTTCTTTGGTTACTTTCTTTGCACGAGCAAAGAAAGTGACACCTCCCCGCGGTCGCGGAAACGAGCCGCCGGGCGAGCCCGGCGCCAGCAATGCATCCCCGCAAACAAAAACGCCCGGCGCGAGGCCAGGCGTTCCTGCATCTCCATCGGAAGCCAGAGCTTACGCCGCGGTCGACGCCCGCAGCGCGGCAATGCGCTCTTCCAGCGGCGGGTGGCTCATGAACAGCTTCTTCGCGGTCGAGCCGGCAATACCGAACGCGGCGATCTGCGTCGGCAAGGTGCTCTGGCCGTGGTTGAGCTGCAGTCGCTCCAGCGCCGAGATCATCTTCTGACGACCCGCCAGCGATGCGCCGCCAGCATCTGCACGGAACTCACGGTGGCGCGAGAACCACATCGAGATCATCGTGGCGAACAGGCCGAACACCATCTCCAGCACGAATACGATGATGTAGTAGGCAAAGCCACGGCCGCCGCCTTCGCGGTTGCCCGACAGAGCGCTGTCGATCACGCCGCCGACCACGCGGGCCAGCACGATCACGAAGGTATTCAGCACGCCCTGCAGCAACGCCATGGTGATCATGTCACCGTTGGCGACGTGGGCGATCTCGTGGCCGAGCACGGCTTCGGCTTCGTCCTCGCTCATGTTGTGCAGCAGGCCGGTGGACACCGCCACCAGCGCGTTGTTGCGGTTCGCACCGGTGGCGAACGCGTTGATCTCCGGGCCGTCATACACCGCCACTTCCGGCATGCCGATACCGGCCGCCTTGGCCTGGCGCTCGACGGTGGCCAGCAGCCAGCGCTCGGTCTGGTTGCGCGGCTCGGTGATCACCACCGCACCGGTGGAGCGCTTGGCCATCCACTTGGACAGCAGCAGCGAGATGAGGGAGCCACCGAAACCGAAGATCGCGGCCATGACCAGCAGGCCACTCATCTGGTTCGAATTGACCCCCAGCAGCGACATCACGATGCTGGCGAGGATCAGGACCGCGAGATTGGTCGCCAGGAACAGGGCAATGCGGGTAAACATGGGAAATTCCGGCTTGGAAGGGGTTGATATCCGTCAATTTGCGGTGCGGTCAGCTTGAATTCAAGCGCCAACCTGACCGACGATTCAGCCTGCATGACCTCCAACCTTCCCTGCGGCCGTTTCGCGCCCTCACCCACCGGCCTGCTGCATCCCGGCTCCCTGCTTGCCGCCTTCGGCAGCTGGCTGCTCGCACGCCAGCACGGCGGCCTGTGGCGGTTGCGCATCGAGGACGTCGACCCACCCCGCACGGTGGCCGGCGCGGCACAGGCGCAACTGCAGACCCTGGCCGCGTTCGGCCTGGCCCACGACGGGCCGGTGATCTGGCAAAGCGCGCGCGGCGACGCTTATCAGACTGCGCTGGACCGCCTGCTGGCCGATGGCCACGCGTTTGTCTGCCACTGCAGCCGCAGCGATCTGGCCGCCAATGGCGGCATCCATCACCACTGCGTTGCGCGGCAGCCACGAGCGGACCCGGCCGTCCGCTTCCGGGTACCTGCGGGCAGCGTGGTGCATTTCGAGGATGGCCTGCGCGGCCGGCAACAACAGGATGTCCATGCCGAGGTGGGCGACTTCGTATTGCGCCGCGCCGACGGCTGCTGGGCCTACCAGCTGGCAGTGGTGGTCGACGATGCCGCGCAGGGCGTGGACGAGGTCGTGCGTGGCGCCGACCTGCTCGATTCCACCGCCCGGCAGATCCTGCTGCAGCAGGCGCTGGGCCTGTCAACGCCGCGCTACTGGCATCTGCCGCTGCTGCTGGATGCAGCGGGCCACAAACTGTCCAAGTCACTGGCCGCGCTGCCGGTGGAGGCCCGCGAGCCGGTACCGGTGCTGCGCCGGTTGTGGGAACTGCTGGGCCAGCCGAACACCGCACTGGAAGGCATCGACGATCGCGATGCGCTGTTGGCCACCGCCCAGCGCAGCTTCGACCCCGGCCTGCTGCCACCCGCGGACATCCTGCTGCCGGCGGGCGCACTTTCCGCGCCGATGTTGCAGAATCCCCCTTCCCCCACCTGATATCCGGACAGCTTTCCATGACATCTCGCGTCGCACTGGTCACCGGCGGAACCGGCGGCATCGGTACCGCCATCTGCCAACGCCTGGCCGACCAGGGCCACCGCGTCGCCACCAACTACCGTGACGAAGCCAAGGCCCGCGCCTGGCAGCAGGCGATGACCGAACGCGGCTACCAGGTGTCGATCTTCCCGGGCGATGTCTCCGACTCCGCCAGCGCCGAAGCCCTGATCCATGCGGTCGAGGCCGAACTGGGCCCGGTCGAGATCCTGGTCAACAACGCCGGCATCACCCGCGACACCACCTTCCACCGCATGCGCGCGGAGCAGTGGCACGATGTGATCAACACCAACCTCAATTCGGTGTTCAACGTCACCCGCCCGGTCATCGAAGGCATGCGTCGACGCGGCTGGGGCCGGGTCATCCAGATCAGCTCGATCAACGGCCTGAAGGGCCAGTATGGCCAGGCCAACTACGCCGCCGCCAAGGCCGGCATGCATGGCTTCACCATCTCGCTTGCGCGCGAGAACGCAGGCTTCGGCATCACCGTGAACACCATCTCGCCCGGCTATGTGGCCACCGACATGGTGATGGCGGTGCCCGAGGAAGTGCGCGCCAAGATCATCGCCGACATCCCCACCGGGCGCCTGGGCAAGCCGGAAGAAATCGCCTATGGCGTGTCCTTCCTGGTGGCCGAAGAGGCCTCGTGGATCACCGGCAGCAACCTGGACATCAACGGCGGCCACCACATGGGCTGGTAGACGGCGCCAGGGCCTGAGGGCCCGGCGCTGCACCCTGCCGTTGGTCATGCTGCGCAGCACGCAAAGCCTTGTTGCGCAACATTCCGGGCACGGAAAGCCAAGCCTGGCGGGGGCTGGGGCGGTTGCAACCGCTGCTGCACTGCGCCATGCTGCGCGTCTACTGTGACGAGTACCGCTTCATGGCTGCGACCCGCATCATCAAGAAGTATCCGAACCGCCGTCTGTACGACACCGAGATCTCCAGCTACATCACCATCGAGGACGTGCGCCAGCTGATCCTCGACGGCGAAGACTTCGAAGTCCGCGACGCCAAGAGCGGCGACGACCTGACCCGATCGGTCCTGCTGCAGATCATCGCCGACCAGGAGCAGGACGGTGAACCGATGCTCTCCACCCAGCTGCTGAGCCAGCTGATCCGCTTCTACGGCGATTCCCTGCAGGGCTTCATGGGCAACTACCTGGAGCGCAGCATGCAGGTATTCCTCGACCAGCAGCAGCAGTTCCGTCAGCAGATGGGCAACCTGCTGGGGCAGACGCCGTGGGCGATGATGAACCAGCTGACCGAGCGCAACCTGGAGCTGTGGCAGGAATTCCAGCGCAACATGGGCAGTGGTTTCGGTGGTCCGCGTCCGGGTGGCACCGGAACGGGCACCGGCACCGGCACGGCCGGCAAGCCGAGCGAGCCGACCGGCGGCACGGGTACCGGCGGCAAGACCCGCCGCTGAGGCGACCCGCCCCGGCTGATACGAAAACGGCGCGCCATGGGCGCGCCGTTTTGTTTTGAATGCCCCACGCGTGGCGTGGATCTACTTCCTGCAGCCCTTGCAGACACGCTCGACCTTGTAGCCCTTCGCGCGCAGCTTCTCCACCACGCCATCGTTGCCCAGCAGGTGCAGGCCGCCCACCACCACCAGCGTGCCGCCCTGCCCGGCCTGCAGGTAAGGCTGCAGCTTGGGCAACCATGCATCGTTGCGGTCGGTATTGATGCGCTGGTAGAGCTGCGGATACTTCTGGCGCATCTCCACGCCCATCCGGTTCCACAACAGGCGATCATCGCCGCGGCGCCAGGCCTCATGCAGCATCTGCGCCTGGGCATCGCCCTTGCCTGCTTCGTCCAGCGCCTCGGACAGCATCTGCCGCTGCTCCTGCACGCTCATGCCATCGAGCAGGTTGATCTGGCTGGACATGTCTTCCAGGCCTGCAGTCTTCTTGCCGGCCTTCTGCGCCCGCTGCATGAAGTGACGGTCCAGCCCCAGCTCCGGGTCCAGGCCCAGCTTCTGCATCTGGCCCACGGTGATGGTCAGGCCGACGAACCACGCCTTCATGCCCTGCAGCTGCGCCAGTGGCAGTTTGTTCTGCGTCGCATAGGCCTGCAGCTTCTGCCAGGTCGGCGCATCCAGGTCACGCTTGAGTTCGCTGCCATCCTTGCGGGTAGCCACCTGCACCATCTGGCTGGCCATCTGCGGCGACTGCAGTTCCTCCGGCGTCACTTCGAACAGCACGCGCTGCGAGGCTTCGAATGCCTGCTCGACGTCGCTCGACAGCGGATAGTCCTGTGGCTTCAACAGATGGAAGGAACCCAGCAGGTACAGGCGCGCATCTCCCTGCCCGGTGACCTTCCACAGCAGCGGCACCGGCGGCTTGCCCGCCGTGGCTTCGGCCGGCGCATCGCGCGCGATGGCCAACGGGCCAGCGGCGCAGGCAACGAGAAAAACGGCACTGCGCAACAACAGTTTCATCAACATGTTCAGCCCTCTCCTTCAGGCAGGTGATACGCCTTCTCGCCCGCTTCCACGCGCAGGTCCAAGCGGTTTTCCGGCGGCGCCAGCGGGCAGGTTGCATAGGCGGTGAACGCGCACGGCGGGTTGTGGGCGTGGTTGAAGTCGATCATCACGTGGCCATCGGCGGTGGGCGCATCGGTATCCAGATAGCGGCCAGCAGGATAGCTGCCGTGGCCACTGGTGCGGTCGGCGAAGATCAGGAACAGCGGCTGCCCCGGCTCGCCGATCGCTTCCAGCCGCCAGCTGCGGCCGTCGCGATCGAATTCCACCGCACCGGCGTTGGGCATCTCGGTGGTCAGGCCGGTGATGTCCACGATCGGCAGGGTCTTGCCTGGCGGATGCGCGATGAAACGTGCCTGCACCTGCCATTGCGGACCACCGGGCCAGTACTGCAGGCCGGCGAAATCGCGGCGTGCGGGTGCATCGGCGTGCTTGACCCGCAGCGCATCGCGCGCGCCACGACGGATCAGGCTGAGCTGGCCCTTGCCGCCATCGAAGGCCAGCAGGGTCGGCTGCGGATCCTTGTCGGTATCCATGCGCACGCGCCCGCGCACCGGCTCTCCATCGAGGGTGACATCGGTGCCGGATTCCGGCGTGAACCACCACTGGTCGCCTTCACGCCGCAACAGCCCCAGCTTGGCCGGCCCCACCGCCAGGCGGATGCCGCTGGTGGCACCGCTGCCGACGAAGTGCGACCGGTTCTGCAACCAGTGCAGGCCGACCAGCGCGGTCCAGCCATCGGGCCGGGTCAGGTCCTGGTAACGCAGCACCCGCCATTGCTGTTGCTGCGCGGCGAAGGCCGGATCCTCAACCGCGGCCGGTGCCGGCGTCGGCGCCGGGCTGCAGGCCGCCAGCAACAGGGCCGCCAGCAGGCCGCCCGTTCTCCAAAGTCGCATCGGTGCTCCCCTCAACGTCCGCGCAGGAACCAGCGGTCGATCTCCGCCAGCGAAAAACGGGCCCAGGTCGGCCGGCCGTGGTTGCACTGGCCGGACCGTTCGGTGATTTCCATGTCGCGCAGCAGCGCGTTCATTTCCGGCACGGTCAGGCGCCGGTTGGCACGCACGGCACCATGGCAGGCCATGGTCGACAGCAGCTCGTCGCGCGCCGTGGCGATGCGACGGCTCTGGCCGTGCTCGCGCAGGTCGGTCAGCACATCGCGCAGCAGGCCTTCTGGCTCGGCATGGGCCAGCAGCGCCGGGATGCTGCGCACGTGCAGTGCGCCTGGTCCGGCGCGGGTGATCTCGAACCCGAGCGCAGCCAGCGTATCGGCCTCCGCTTCTGCAGTGTCTGCCTCGCGCTCGCCCACCGCCAGGGTGATCGGCACCAGCAACGGCTGCGACTGCAGGCCGATGCCATCGTGTGCATTCTTCAACCGCTCGTAGCCGATGCGTTCGTGCGCCGCATGCATGTCGACCACGATCAGGCCTTCGGCATTCTCGGCCAGGATGTAGATGCCATGCAGCTGGGCAACGGCGTAACCCAGCGGCGGCACCCCGGCGTCGGCGCTGGTGACCGGCAGTCCGTTCTCCATCGGCATCGGCGGCAGTGCCGCACCGCGCTCGGCACCGGCTGGCGAGGCATACAGCGCAGCATAGGCCGCGGGTGCATCGGCCACCTGCAGGCCCAGCGGCTGCTGCGGGCGCCAACCGGAAAAGCCGCCACCACCGCCCTGCCCCGCACCGGGTGCCGGACCGCGCACGTAGCCGAAGCTGGAGGCCGTCGTGCCCGGCATCGCAGACGCGCTGCCGCCTTCGGCCGGATGCACCGCGCCTGCACCGATCTCCTGCGCGCTCATGCCGGCGCGGGTGTCGGCCAGCGCATCCTTCAAGGTTCGGTAGACGAAGTCATGCACCAGCCGCGAGTCACGGAAGCGCACCTCATGCTTGGCCGGGTGCACGTTCACATCGACGCGCGTCGGGTCCAGTTCCAGGAACAGCACATAGGCTGGCTGCCGACCGTGATACAGCACGTCGCCGTAGGCCATCTTCACCGCGTGGGCAACACTGCGGTCACGCACCGAACGGCCGTTGACGTACAGGTACTGCTGATCGGTGCTGGCACGCGAATAATGCGGCTGCGCGATCCAGCCATGCAGGCGCAGGCCGGCACTGCTGTGGTCCACGCGCACGGCCTGGCTGGCGAAGTCTTCGCCCAGGGTCTCGGCCAGGCGCACGTCCGAATACAGGTCGCCCGGCTTGTAGCGACGCGAGGCCTTGCCGTTGTGCGAGACACGCAGCTCGACATCGGGACGGGCCAGCGCCAGCGAGCGCAACCACTCTTCGATATGCCCCAGCTCGGTGCGCTCGGCGCGCAGGAACTTGCGCCGCGCCGGCACGTTGTAGAACAACTCGCGCACTTCCACCGTGGTGCCCGGCGCATGCGCGCGCGGGGTCACCTCGCCGATCTTGCCGCCTTCGATCTGCAGTGCCGAACCGTGCTCATCATGGGCACGGCGCGAGGACAGGGTGAAACGACTGACCGAGGCGATCGACGGCAGCGCTTCGCCACGGAACCCCAGCGTCGCCACCGCTTCCAGCTCGTCCAGGTTGGCGATCTTGCTGGTGGCGTGCCGCGAGACGGCCAGTGGCAACTGTTCTGCGGCAATGCCGCTGCCGTTGTCGCGGATGCGGATCAGGCGCACACCGCCTTCTTCCAGTTCGATGTCGACGCGGCTGGCGCCGGCATCGATCGCGTTCTCAACCAGCTCCTTGACCACCGATGCGGGCCGTTCGACCACCTCACCGGCGGCAATCTGGTTGATCAGGATTTCCGGCAACGGCCGGATCGGACGCGGATCGGGCGCGTTCATGGGCAGGTGGGGCAGGCAGACGTCATGCCACGATGATAGCGGAGCGGCGACAGGTAGGGTCGAGATCCACCGTGTGCAGCGCCAGCCAGGCAGGGCCTGGCTCCAGCAGAATCAGGCGGTCCAGCGGTTTACTTGCTGCCGCCGGCCACGGTGCTTGCGGCGTCGATCTCGGCCTGCGCGCGCGCGGCGTACAGCGTCCCCGGCGGCGGTTGCCGGCTGAAGAACGTGTGCACGCCATCGAGTACCGCACCGGCGACCTTGCGCTGGTAGGCCGGGTCGATCAGGCGGCGCTCTTCATCCGGGTTGGAGATGAACGCGGTTTCCACCAGCATCGCCGGCATGTCCGAGGTGCGCAGCACGGCGAAGTTGGCGCGCTCGATGTTCGGCTTGTGGTTGTTGCCGATCCGCTTCAGGCCGCCCAGCACGTGGCCGGCAGCATCCTCGGAGGATTTCATGTACCCGCTCTGGGCCAGGTCCAGCAGGACGTTGGCCAACGTGCCTTCGGTCTGCTGCAGGCGCACGCCACCGACCAGATCGGCGGCGTTTTCCTTGTCCGCCAGCCAGCGCGCACGCTGCGAAGACGCGCCCTTGGTCGACAGCACGTATACCGACGAACCGGTGGCCGAGCGGTTCTCGGCGGCATCGGCGTGGATTGAAATGAAGATGTCGGCCTTGTTCGCACGCGCCTTCTGCGCACGCATCGGCAGCGGAATGAACACATCGCTGTCGCGGGTCAGGAACGCTTTCAGGCCGGGCGTGGCATTGACCTGACGGGCCAGTTCACGCGCCACCGCCAGGGTGACGTCCTTCTCGCGCTTGCCGGTCGGGCCGATGGCACCGGGGTCCTGGCCGCCATGGCCCGGGTCGATCGCCACCACCAGGTGACGCATGCCCGGCTGCATGCGGATACGCGAGGCATCGCTGGGCATGGTCGGACGTGGCGACTCGGTCGGCGCAACAGGGGCCGGCACCGGCTTCGGCTGGGTGGTCACCACCGCAGTGGTGGCCTGGCCGGCCAGGATCGCTGCCGGCGATGACGTCGGCGTGCTGCTGGCGGTGGTACCTGCTGCCGCCATCTGCACCGGGGTGGTGCTCGGCGCCGGCGTCGGCGCGGCGGGTGCCGCAGCGCTGGCACTGGCCTGCTGCTGGACCTGCGCGGTCAACAGCGCGGTGGCGCGCGCGGCATCGCCACGGGACTGTGCGGTCTGTGCTGGGGTCGGGCTCGGGGTCGAAGCCGGGCTCACCGAAGATGCTGCAGGCGGTTGCGTCGGCGCAGGGGTCACCGCGGGTCGGCTGGCGGCCACGGCCGGACCATCGCCCGGCCACTCGATCACCAGCTTGGATTCATTGCCTTCGCGCTGCATCTGCGGGCGGAAGGGCGCGACCGTCTCGGCCAGGTCGAATACGACACGGAAGGTGCCCGGTACCGGCTGCCCGGTGCGCACCGCCGTGACCACGCCCTGCGGCGAAGGCATCTTCAGGTTGCGCACCGCGCTGGAATCGGGGAAATCGACCACCAGCCGGTTCGGACCGGCCAACGACAGGGTCTTGTAGCCGCCACTGCCGACCAGCGCGATTTCCGCACGGGTTCCGGTAGAACCGGTATTCAGCAGGACCTGACGGACCTCACCGGCCCACGCACTGACGCTCGCCAGACCAAGTCCGACGGCGGCACAGATGGCAATGAGTCGATTCCCCGGGCGCATGACTCAGGATTCAATCACCGCACTGAACGGAATGCAACACCTTTTTCCTTAATAATCCGTAACCTGCCGGTGTTTGTTCTCGTCAGCCGACAGAAAGGGCCTGCAAGTCGCCACCTTCGGGAAGCCGCAACAGCCATTCACGTCCCGCGTCGCTGACGCCAGTGAGACGCACGCGACGCCCCTTCCCTTCAATTTCCAGTGCCACGACCAGATCGGTGGGCGGCAGTGCACCGGCACCACGCTCGGGCCACTCGACCAGCCACAGCACCGCGCTGCCCTCGTCCAGCCCAAGGAAATCCAGCTCGCCGGCCTGGCCGATGCGATACAGGTCCAGGTGCCAGGCTTCGCCGCCACTGGACAACGGATAGCGCTCGACCAGCGTGTAAGTGGGGCTGCGGATCGCGCCCTGCACGCCGAGCGCCCGCAGCAGCGCGCGTGCCGTGGTCGATTTGCCGGCGCCAAGATCGCCGCGCAGTTCGACCAGCGCCTGCGGCGGACGGGTGGCTGCCAGCCATTGCCCCAGCAGTTCGGTGGCGTCGCTGTCAGCAAGGAAGAATTCGGTCATCGGGAACAGTCCGGGTTGGCCAGCCGCCGCAGGGGCGCCAGCAGATCAGTGGGAAGCAGGCCGCGGGCACCGTCGGCTGCGGCGACATCACCGGCCAGGGCATGCAGCAGCGCACCGCCTGCCGCCGCATCGAACGCAGGCAGACCCTGCGCGCGCAGGCTGGCGATGATGCCGGTCAACAGGTCCCCCATGCCACCCACCGCCATTCCCGGGTTGCCGGCCGCAATCAATCGAGGGGTGTGGCCGGGCGCGGCGACGATGCTGCCAGCCCCTTTCAGCACCACCACCGCGTGATAGCGCTCGGCCAGCGCCTGCGCGCTGCCGTAGCGATCGGCCTGGATTGCCGCCGTGGTGGTTTCCAGCAAGCGCGCGGCTTCGCCGGGGTGCGGGGTCAGGATCGCATCGGTCAACGCGTGCGCATCCTGCGCCAGCAGGTTCAGCGCATCGGCGTCGATCACCAGCGGCAGGCCCGACTGCAGCACACGCACATACAGCGCGCGCGACCATTCGTCCTGGCCCAGGCCAGGGCCGATCGCCACCACCTTGGCTTTTGCCAGCAACGCGGGCAGCGCAGCGCCATCTTCCAGCGCATGCGTCATCGCTTCGGGCAACCTGGCCAGCAGTGGGCCGACATGGTCGCCACGCGTGCCGATGCTCAACAGGCCTGCGCCAGCACGCAGCGCGGCTTCGGCAGCCATCGCGATGGCACCGCCGCTGCCATGGTTGCCGCCCACGCACAGCACATGGCCGGAATCACCCTTGTGGCTGTTGGCACGGCGCGGCGGCAGCAGATCGGGCAGGCGCGGCTGCGTCCAGCACTCTGCAGCGGCAACGACACCCTGCCAGGCCTCGTCGGGCAGCGTCAGCGGGGCCAGCTGCCTGCGCCCGACGTATTCCAGCGCGTCGCCGGTGTACAGGCCACGATGGGCGACGATGAACTGCAAGGTCAGGGTCGCGCGCACGGCTACGCCCGGCACGCAGCCGCGGTCGGCATCGACGCCGCTCGGCACATCCAGCGCCAACACCGGCGCCCGCTGCGCGTTCAGCGCCTCGATCAAGGCCTGTGCTGCACCGCTCGGTGCGCGGGCGAAGCCGAGGCCGAACAGGGCGTCAACCCATACATCGGCCTGGACCAGTTCGCCGTTGAACTCGGCAACGGCTCCCCCTGCGGACCTGAATTCCGCTGCCGCACGCTGCGCCAGTGCCGTGGAAGGCGGACTGCCCGGCAGCGCGACCACCTCAACCTGCAGCCCCGCCTGCAGCGCATGGCGGGCCAGCACGTAACCATCGCCGCCATTGTTGCCGCTGCCAACGACCACGCCGAGCCGGCGCGCCTGTGGCCAGTGTTGCAGCAGGCATTGCCAGGCCGCCTGCCCCGCCTGCGCCATGAGGCCCCAGCCAGCCTCGCCCGCCAGCGCGGACGCCTGGGCATCGAGTGTGCGTGCGGCACGGGAATCGAACAGATCGGCAAGGTTGGCCATGCAGGGATTTTATACTGGTGCACATGTCCCCCGCCCCTGCCCCCCTCGATCCGGCCCTGGCCGTTCAACGCATCCGCGACCTCGCGCGTGCGCATGGCTTCCAGCGCTGCGGTATCGCCGGCATCGAACTGGGCGAGGATGAGGCGCACCTGGCCGACTGGCTGGGCCAGGGCCTGTACGGCACGATGGACTGGATGGCCCGCCACGGCACCCTGCGCGCGCGCCCGGCAGAGCTGCTGCCCGGCACCGTGCGGGTGATCTCGGTGGGCATGGACTACAGCCACAAGGATGACACCGAAGCCTGGGCCACGTTGGCCGATCCGGGCCGCGCCTATGTGGCGCGCTACGCACTCGGCCGCGACTATCACAAGCTGATGCGCAACCGCCTGCAGAAGCTGGCCACGCAGATCAACGATGAGGTGGCGCCGCTGGGCTACCGCGTGTTCGTCGACTCTGCGCCGGTGCTGGAGCGCGCACTGGCACGCAACGCGGGGCTGGGCTGGATCGGCAAGCACACCTGCCTGATCGACCGCCACGGCGGCTCATGGTTCTTCATCGGCGAGATCTACATCGACCTGCCGTTGCCGATTGATACCCCGGCCAGCGCCCACTGCGGCACCTGCACGCGTTGCATCGACGTCTGCCCGACCCAGGCCATCACCGGCCCGCAGCGGCTGGATGCACGCCGCTGCATTTCCTACCTGACCATCGAGCATGACGGCGCGATCCCCGTGGAGATGCGACCACTGATCGGCAACCGCATCTATGGCTGCGACGACTGCCAGCTGGTCTGCCCCTGGAACAAGTTCGCCAAACGTACCGACGAGGCAGACTTCCGCGCGCGCAACAACCTGGATACCGCGCGCCTGGACCAGTTGTTCGCGTGGGACGAAGCTGAATTCCTGCGCCGTACCGAAGGCAGCCCGATCCGCCGCAGCGGCCACGAGCGCTGGCTGCGCAACATCGCCGTGGCACTGGGCAATGCGCCGACCACGGTAGAGACGCTGTCGGCACTGCAGACACGCGCCGAGGATGCTTCCCCCGTGGTCCGCGAACACGTGCAATGGGCACTGGGCCAGCACGGCCTGCGCTGACGTGCGATCCTGAGGCCCCTGCTCCATCTGCCCCACGCCGTAACCATGCAGCCACGCAACAACGACGTCTTCACCCCCAGCCAGCTCAATACCCTCGCACGCGACCTGCTGGAAGGCAGCTTTCCTGCGATCTGGGTCGAAGCCGAACTGGGCAGCGTGGCGCGCCCGGCGTCCGGCCATCTGTACTTCACCCTGAAGGACGCGCGTGCGCAGTTGCGCGCTGCGATGTTCAGGATGAAGGCGCAGTACCTGAAGTTCGTGCCGCGCGAGGGCATGCGCGTACTGGTGCGTGGCAAGGTGACCCTGTACGACGCCCGTGGCGAGTACCAGATGGTGCTGGACCACATGGAGGAAGCCGGCGAAGGTGCGCTGCGCCGCGCGTTCGAGGAACTGAAGGCGCGGCTGGAGGTCGAGGGACTGTTCGACCCGGCCCGCAAGCGGCCAATGCCGGCCCATGTGCAGCGTCTGGCGGTGATCACCTCGCCCACCGGTGCCGCCGTGCGCGATGTGCTGAGCGTGCTCGGCCGCCGCTTCCCGTTGCTGGAAGTGGATCTGCTGCCGACCCTGGTGCAGGGCGCGACCGCTGCCGCGCAGATCACCTGCCTGCTGCAGGCCGCCGATGCCAGCGGCCGCTACGACGTGATCCTGCTGACCCGCGGTGGTGGCTCACTGGAAGACCTGTGGGCGTTCAACGATGAAGCCCTGGCCCGTGCAATCGCCGCCAGCGGCACGCCGGTGGTCTCGGCGGTAGGTCACGAAACCGACTTCAGTCTCAGCGATTTTGCCGCTGACCTGCGCGCGCCGACGCCTTCGGTGGCCGCAGAACTGCTGGTGCCCGATCAGCGCGACCTGGCCCTGCGCCTGCGCCGCAATGCGGCACGCATGGTGCAGCTGCAACGCCACGCCCTGCAGCAGGCCATGCAGCGCGCTGATCGCGCCCTGCTGCGTTTGAATGCACAGAGCCCGCAGGCGCGGTTGGATCTGCTGCGCCGGCGCCAGCTGGACCTTGGGCGTCGACTGCATGCGGCACACAACCAGCAGCAGGAGCGTCGCGCGGCCCGCCTGCGCCATGCTGCCGCAGTGTTGCGTGGTCACCATCCGCAACGGCAGATGGAGGCACTGCGACGTCGCCTTGCGGCGCTGGGCGGGCGCCCGCAGGCGGCGCTGCAGCGCCTGCTGCAACGTGATGCACTGCGCCTGCGTGGCCTTGCACGTTCGCTGGAAGCGGTCAGTCCGTTGGCCACCGTCGCGCGTGGCTACAGCATCGTGACCCGTGCAGACGATGGCGCGCTGGTGCGCCGGATCGAGCAGGTGCAACCGGGTGATGCACTGCAGGCCCGCGTCGGCGACGGCGTGATCGACGTCCAGGTGACGGCGGTCAAGTAAGGGGTGTTCGGCAGGGCTGCGCCCTGCACCTGCAGACGCCAGAGCAACGGCAGCAGCCGAAGCAACAGCTGGCATTCCGTGGGATGGCGGAGCGGTGTCGGATTGCGGGGACGCCGCAAGTACGTCCTTGTAGGCTTGGCAGCCGCATCCATGCGGCTGACACCCCGCAATCCGAC
>NZ_JBHZOP010000050.1:0-97398 GCF_042787595.1 Stenotrophomonas sp. YIM B13575
CATGGCCCGGCGCTACCCATAACGCGCGCCTGGTAGCGCCGGGCCATGCCCGGCGGCGCCTTCGAATCAGGTCTGCTTGCGCCGGATCGGGATCGCCGACACCGGCACGGAAGCAATGTCATGGCCGCCTTCGCGGATCGGTGCGCCCGGGTCGGGTGCCCAGGCATGGGCGTAGATCACTTCCCAGCTGCTGGGCAGCTTGCCATCGTCACGGCGCATCGGTTCGTACGCCGCTGCTGCCGCTGCAAACCGACCGCGACCGGTCAACGTATGGCGGCGATCGACCCGTGCGTTGGTCGCGCCCATCGCACGCAGCTCGCGCATCAACGACGGCAGATCGTCGTAGGTGAGGGTGAACAGGTCGCGGTCCAGTACCGGATCGCGGAAGCCGGCCATCATCAGCGCATCGCCGAACTGGGCGATCTGCGCGAAGCGGCTCACGTGCGGGCGGTCATCGGCGGCGGCGAAGGCTTCATTGAGCTCGACCAGCGTGTCCGGCCCGAAGGTCGAACACAGCAGCAGCCCACCGGGCTTGAGCACGCGGCGGAAACCGGCGAACACCGCCGGCAGGTCGTCCACCCACTGCAGGCACAGGTTGCTGAAGATCACATCGACGCTGTTGTCGGCCAACGGCAGGGCGGTGGCATCGGCGGCCAGGCGCTGGAACGGCTTCCACCAGCCAGCCTGGCGCTTGGCCTGGTCCAGCATCGGCAGTGCCACGTCCAGCGCGATCACCTGCGCCTTCGGCCAGCGCTTCTTCATCAGCGCGCTGGCATGGCCGGTGCCGGCGCCGATATCCAGCACCACCTCCGGCTTGCGCGCCTCCAGGTAATCCAGCGATTCCAGCAGCCGCGACTGCACCTCGCGCTGCAGGGCGGCGGCAGCATCGTAGCTGCTGGCGGCGCGGGCAAAGGCGCGACGGACATGGCGGGCATCGAAATGGGACGGCATTGCAGAAGTCTCTTAGAACGTACCGGGGTAGGCGCCGCCGTCGATCAGCAGGTTCTGTCCGGTGAGGTAAGCCGCCTGCGCACTGCACAGGAAGGCGCAGGCGGCACCGAATTCGTCCGGCGTGCCGAAGCGACCGGCGGGGATCTGCTGGCGGCGGCGTTCGGCCACAGCCTGCGCATCACCATCCTGCCCCGCGGCATGGGCGAAGTTGGCGCGCAGCCGGTCGGTGTCGAACTGGCCGGGCAGCAGATTGTTGATGGTGACGTTGTGGGCCACGGTGCGCCGCGCCAACCCGGCGACGAAGCCGGTCAGGCCACTGCGCGCGCCGTTGGACAGCGCCAGCGTGTCGATGGGGGCCTTCACCGATGACGAGGTGATGTTGACGATGCGGCCGAAGCCGCGTTCGATCATCGCGTCCACGGTGGCGCGGATCAGCGCGATCGGCGCCAGCATGTTGGCGTCCAGCGCGGCGATCCAGTCGTCGCGCTCGAACGTGCGGAAGTCGCCCGGCGGCGGGCCACCGACGTTGGTCACCAGGATGTCGACCTGCGGGCAGGCGGCCAGCGCGTGGGCGCGGCCCGCCTCGGTGGTGACGTCGGCGGCGATCGCGCGTACTTCAGCGGCACCGGCCAGCGCGCGCAGTTCCGCAGCCGCGGCCTGCAGCGCAGCGTCGCCACGGGCGACGATGACCACGTTCACGCCTTCGCGCACCAGCGCCCGCGCGCAGCCCAGGCCAAGCCCCTTGCTGGCGCCGCAGACCAGTGCCCAGCGGCCGGAAATGCCCAGATCCATGCGTCAGTCCTGCAGAAGCGTCGGGAGGCTCATTGTCCGCCATCGGCCGGTGACAGGCCGGCAACGAAGTGTTGCAGGGCGGCTGCAACGTCATCGGCATGGCCGAGGAAGGGGGCGTGGCCGCCGTGGGCGACGGTCAGCGACTGCCCGCCCGGCGCCAGCGCGGCAGCGGCCTGCATCGCGGCCGGCGAGACCAGACGGTCGCGCTGGCCGGCAATCCACAGGCTGGGCTTGCCCAGTGCGGGCAGGGCGCCGCGCAGGTCGGTGTTCTCCAGCAGCTGCAGGCCCTCGCGCAATGCGCGTTCGGTAGGCGCACCGCGTTCGACCAGACGCTGGCGCAGGGTGCGCAGTTCCTCGCGGGCATGCGCCGAACCCATCACGTCCAGGGCCAGGAAACGCTCCAGGGTGCCACTGAAGTCCTGCGCCAGGTCACGACCGAACTGCTCGAACACCGATGGCTCCACAGCGTGCGGCCAGTCATCAGCGCGCACGAAGCGCGGCGTAGCGGCGATCATCGCCAGACCACGTACCTTCGGCAGCGTGGCCGCCGCGTGCAGCGCGAACAGGCCGCCCAGTGACCAGCCGCACCACACCGCTGGCGGTGTGGCCGCGGCAATGGCGTTGACCACGAACGGCAGACGCAGCGGCGTGCCGTCGTCGCGGCTGTGGCCGTGGCCGGGCAGGTCGACCAGATGCAGGGTGAAACGATCGGCCAGGCGCTGCACCAGCGGCGCAAACACGCCGCCCTGCAGGGCCCAGCCGTGGATCAGTACCAGGTCCGGCCCATGGCCGGTCACTTCGATATGCATGGGGAACTACACGATCACTCAGGCCAGCGCCGGCAACGACGGCGGCAGCACTTCGCGCGTGGCAAAGGCCACGCGGTCGCGTGCAACGGCGATGGCCTCGACCAGACCGCGTACCTGCTCGGTGGTGTGCAGTGCGGACAAGGTGACGCGCAGGCGCGCCTTGCCCTCCGGCACGGTCGGTGGGCGGATCGCGCCGACCAGCCAGCCGGCCTGTTCCAGCGCTTGCGACATCGCCACGGTGGTGTGGTCGTCGCCACAGAGCAACGGCTGGATCGGCGTTTCCGATGCCATCAGATTCAGCCCGTGACGGCGCGCTTCGCCGCGGAACAGTGCAATCAGATCGGCCAGCTTCGCGCGCCGCCAATGATCGCGTCGGGCCAGCCGCACCGCTTCCAGCGCGGATGCCGCCAATGCCGGCGCCATGGCGGTGGTGTAGATGTAGGGGCGTGCGGTTTCGGCCAGATGCTCGATCAGGTCTTCGCGGCCGAGCACCAGCGCGCCGGAACCGCCGAGCGCCTTGCCCAGGGTGACCAGCTGCAGCGGAACATCGTCCACGCCCAGGCCGGCGGTCGCGACCGCGCCACGGCCATCGCCAAGCACGCCCACGCCATGCGCATCGTCCACGTAGAACAACGCCTGCTGCAGGCGCGCGACCAGTGACAGCGCACGCAGCGGCGCGATATCGCCATCCATGCTGAAGACACCATCGGTGGCCAGCATCGCCGCGCCATCGGGCGCATGCTTGAGCTGGCGCATCGCACCTTCCGCGTCCAGGTGCGGGTAGCGGCGCAGGCGCGCGCCGGCCAGCCGCGTGGCATCGAGCAGACTGGCGTGGTTGAGCTTGTCCTGCACGCAGACATCGTTCTCTTCGCTCAGCAGCGCCTGCTGTACGGCCAGGTTGGCGGCGAAGCCACTGCCGAACAGCAGCGCACGCGGGTAACCGAGCCACTCGGCCACTTCGCGTTCCAATGCATCATGCAGCGCGTGGTGGCCGCAGACCAGGTGCGAAGCACCGGCGCCTGCACCTTCGCGCGCGGCGGCATCCTGCAGTGCGTTGACCACGCTGAACTGCTGGGCCAGGCCCAGGTAATCGTTGCTGCAGAAGCCGGTCAGCCAGCGCCCGTCGACTTCCAGGCGCACACCATCGCGACGGGTGACCGTGCGCCGTGGGCGGCGACGGCCTTGTGCATCGCGCAACGCGCGCTGGGCTTGGAGGCGGGCGGTCAGGTCGGGGCGTGCCATGGCGGCTGGATGCGGCGACGGGGCGGCTAGGGTAGCGCGTTGCCGCGACGCCTGCTTGGCCGCCGGCTCAGGCCGCGTGGGCGCAGCCGCAGCCGGGGGCATCGGCGCTGATATCGGCATGCACGGTGCCGCCATGGTCGTGACCGTCGGCGTCTACCTGCACCGCCATCGGCTGCAGGCCCAAGCGTGCGAACAGGGCCATGTCGCGCTCGCTTTCCGGGTTGCCGGTGGTCAGCAGCGTGTCGCCATAGAAGATGGAGTTGGCGCCGGCCAGGAAGCACAGCGCCTGCAGTTCGTCACTCATCGCTTCGCGGCCGGCCGACAGCCGCACCATCGAACGCGGCATGGCGATGCGCGCCACGGCGATCATGCGCACGAACTCGAACGGGTCCAGCTCGGCACTGCCATGCAGCGGCGTGCCGGCGACCTGCACCAGCTTGTTGATCGGCACCGAATCGGGATGTGCCGGCAAGGTGGCCAGCGCCAGCAGCAGGCCGACCCGCTGCGCGCGCGTTTCGCCCATGCCGACGATGCCGCCGCAGCAGGTCTTCAGCCCCGCATCGCGCACATGGCCCAGCGTATCCAGGCGATCCTGGTACTGCCGGGTGTGGATGATCGAGTCGTAGTAGTCCGGCGCGGTATCGAGGTTGTGGTTGTAGTAGTCCAGGCCGGCGTCCTTCAACGCGCGCGCCTGTTCGCCACTGAGCATGCCCAGCGTGGCGCAGGTTTCCAGGCCCAGCGCCTTCACTCCGGCGATCATCGCAGCCACTTTCGGAATATCACGGTCCTTCGGCGAACGCCAGGCCGCACCCATGCAGAAACGCGAAGCACCGGCAGCCTTCGCCTGGCGTGCCTTGGCCAGCACCGCGTCGGTCTCCATCAGCTTCTGCGCGTTGACCCCGGTGCTGTAGCGCTGCGCCTGCGGGCAGTACGCGCAGTCTTCCGGGCAGCCACCGGTCTTCACCGACAACAACGTGGAGACCTGCACCTGGGCCGGGTCGAAGTGCTCGCGGTGGACGGCGGCGGCGCGGAACAGCAGTTCCGGGAAGGGCAGGTCGAACAGCGCCTGCAGTTCGTCGTGGTGCCAGTCGTGGCGGATGGCGGTTGCCATGGCGGGACCTTGGAAGGGCTGGAGCGAGGGCGCAGTCTGGGTGGCTCGTGGTGCTCTGTCAACCATTTCGGCAGTTGGCAAGTTTACATTGCATCCGAGGATTAGACTGAGCTCTCACGCAAAGGATTGCCATGAACAACCCATTGATCGCCGTACTGAAGGCCGTTGCGGCGAACGCGCTGCAGGCGACGGCCATTGCCACTGCCTTGATGCTGCCCCCTATTCCCGGCATCGCCCTGGCGACGACACAGTGCGTGCTCCCGGCTGCCGATGGCGATGACATTCCTCCCTCGCCGCCCTCGGTGACGGGGAAGATCGTGAAGATCCACGATCACCGGCTGACGGTCCAGACCAAAGCCGGCTTGGTTCACCGCACTATCGTCAACGATGGCACTGGTCTGTGGACGGTCTATGGCGGCGGTATCGAGGAGACCGACCTCAAGGTGGGGCAGCACGTATTGATCTGGTTGCAGGACTGCAGGCATGCGGAAAAAACGCCGCAGGTCGCCGCTGTCGTGCAAGTCTGTTCGCTTGCCGCCGAAGCATGTGCAGAGCAATAGGGTGTCTTGAGGAGATGAGCATGTTCAGAAGTCGCACATCGCTGACCGTCCTGCTGGCCATGGCCGGCGCAGGACTGGCTCTTTGCTTGGCGACGCAGGTGGAGGCGATGCAGACAAGCGCTCCGGATACCACGGATGCCGCAAGTTCCATTGGCCCGACAGCCGCACAGGTCGCAGAAAACGCACGCATCCGCGAGGCGATCTTCAATGGCGAAGGCGGCAATCCCAGGTTCGCCGACTACCCCGTGACAAAGATCTACAGCGGGCCGACCGCATCGCTGGACCTCAGCGATCCGCGCGCACGCATGTTCAAGACACGCCTGTCTGCAGCGCTGAAGGACGGGGAGGTCCGCTTTGCCGGCGAGTACGCGCTGGTGGGCTGGGGTTGCGGCACCAGTTGTGTTTCGATGACCTTCGTCAGCAAACGCACCGGCAAGCTCGCCACGCCATCGCTGGGCGGAGAGCTCGGCCCGATGGTGGTCAAGGTCGATCCGCACAGCGCACTGGTAGTGGCCGAGGGCGGGGAGTTCGACGACGACTACGCAAGGACCGGCAACTTCGCGTTCTTCTACGTGCTGGAAGGACGCGCGCTCAAGTTGATCCGCCAGGTGCCGCTGCCGGTGGCGCTGGGCGAGGAGTGAGCGGCTGGGCAGAGTTGCAGGCAACTGCCATCGCTACGATGCAGTAAGCGGCCTGCCTGCACGAGCCATGCACCGAGCGGGGCATTGGCTTGAATGCCCGCCCGGCGCATCAGATCACTTCGGCATCAGCACCGTGTCCACGACGTGGATCACGCCATTGGACTGCCTGACATCGGCAATGCTGATGGCGGCCTTGCCGCCCTTGGCGTCAACCACCCATAGCGCGCCGTCGTGCAGCTTCACGGTCAGCGGCTCGCCTTCCACGGTTGTCAGCGACACCGTGCCGCCGTGTTTCTTTGCATCGGCCATCAGCTGCTGCGAGGTGTGGGTGCCGGCGACCACGTGGTAGGTCAGGATTTTGGTCAGATCTGCCTTGTGCTCCGGCTTGACCAGGGTGTCGACCGTGCCTGCGGGCAACTTGGCGAATGCTTCGTTGGTGGGCGCAAAGACCGTGAACGGGCCTTTGCCATTGAGCGTGTCCACCAGCCCGGCGGCCTTCACGGCTGCGACCAGCGTGGTGTGATCCTTGGAGTTGAGGGCGTTCTCAACGATGGTCTTGTTCGGGTACATCGCAGCGCCACCGACCATCACCGTGTCGGCGGCGAAGCTGACCGAGGCGGTGCCGCAGAGCACAGCAAGGCTGGCGGTGAGGGCGATACGTTGAAGAAGAGCGTGCATGGTGCGTCTCCTGAGTACTTCCGCCCCCGGCATGGGGGCATGGAAGGTACGCAGCAGGCAGACCAGCGGATGCACCGCAGTACCAGGAAATGCGCGGGCAGCCTGCACGGTTCAGCGATGCGACGCCGCCGTGAGCGGCCGGCCAGCGACCGCTCTGGGCGTCCCGCCTCTGGAGTCAGCCTTGTTTGAAGACCGTTCGCTGGCCGATCGTGCTGGTCTTGCGAGCGGCGGACCGGCCCAGCCCGGGAATCAGGAAATCAGCTGGGCTGCGGCCATGCTTGGTCTTCTCGGCAAGCCAGCGCGGCATCCGGCCACGACCGGACCACGTATTGCGCTTGTTGTCAGGGTCGCGGTACTTGGCGGCCACCTTGCCGGGCTTGCGCCGCGTGGCAGGTTTTCTGGCCGGCGCCGTGGCCTCGGCGGGCGCGGTGCCGATCAGTTCCTCGATCGTGTAGCCGCACTGCGCTGCAAAGGCGATCAGCTTGCGGCGGACGACGGCCACGGGGCGGCGGCTGGCGACCAGCGCCCTCCGCTGCTCGGCAGCAGTCACAAGGGCGTTCAGTTCGCGCAGGCTCAGGTGTTCAACGTCGATAGTCATGCTGCGGAGAGTCAGGAGATCCTGGTTGCCTGTCAAGCGGCGGACGGTTATCTCAGCCGAGGCTACCAATCTCCCAGCCAGCCTGCCACCAGGCATCTCGCCGGCAATATAGGCTGGCCCGGGGTGTCCAGCATGCTGCTGACGTCGTAGGGCAGTTGTTGAAAGGTGGCGGACCAAGCCGCTACCTTGTCGAGTAGTTTTCTTTGACCGATGCCGCTGAGCGTCGAACGAGACCGGACCGGAAGCCTGCCCGCAATTGACCGAAAGCTCCTGGTGCTCGATCTCGATGAAACGCTGGTTCATGCCAGTGCGCGTCAGTTGCAACGCCCTGCAGATACTCAAGTGGTGGGCTACCACGTCTACAAACGTCCCTACGTTGACGACTTCCTGGATTTCGTATTCGCGCACTTCAACGTAGGAGTGTGGACATCTTCCGGCAGGTTGTATGCCGAGCCACTGGTGGCGTGGTTGATGCCAGGGCGCACGCTGGAGTTCCTGTGGTCGTCCCAGCGCTGCAGTACTGCGCGAGATTGGGAGACTGGCGGCTACACCAGCCAGAAGCGCCTAGCCAAACTGAAACGTCTGGGCTTTGCGCTGGAACAGATGATCGGTATTGACGACACTCCCAGCAAGTACGCGAAAAACTACGGAAATCTGATACAGGTGCGGGAGTTCACGGGCGATATTGATGACGACGAATTGCTTCATCTTTCTCGATATCTGGATGTACTACGCGCGCAGCCCAACATCCGTGCCGTGGAGAAACGTCGTTGGCGCGAGCGCATGATGGAGTGAATCGCCAGGATCATTGATTCAATCCCCCTATCCCTTTGCGTTCGCGGAAGTCTCACGCCGCGTACATCAGCCTCCTGTGCGCAGTGCTCACAGCCGGCACCATTTCTGTTTCCACCGACTTCTCTGCGGACTCGTATGAACCGGACCACCAGCAATGTAGAGTCGGATCGGCAGGTTCTTCGCCGACGCAATGGTGCTTGCCATCGTTACTTCCAGTACGATTCCACGAACGTTCGCAAGCGCAAGGATGCCTTCGATGTCGACCGCCCAGCACTCTCGAATGATCACCGCCGCAGCCAGGACGGTACTGCGCCCTCTGGGCTGCGTGCAGAAGGGGCGCTCCAGAATCTGGCTTGACGACCAGGGGTGGTGGATCGGCGTGGTCGAGTTCCAGCCATCTTCGTGGGGGAAGGGAAGCCATCTGAATGTGGGAGCATGCTGGCTCTGGCATGAGAAGAATTTTGTTTCATTCGACGCCGGGGACCGGGTGGAATCCTTCCACGAGTTCATCAGCGAGGAGCAGTTCTCCGCGGCGGCCATGCTGCTGGCCAGACGTGCGGCACAGGAAGTGCTGGCGCTGCGCGAGCGCTTCCCCTCGGTCGCTCACGCATCGGCATGGATGACCGCCAATGCATCGCCCACGCTATGGAACACGTACCACTCGGCGGTGTCGGCCGGGTTGGCTGGAGAGGTCGAACGCAGCGGGTTGCTGTTTGCAGAGGTGATCGCCGATCCATATGACGCGGCATGGGCCGTTGAGCTGAAGCAGAGATCCGTCGTGCTGCAGCGCTGCCTGGAGTCAGGTCTCGGGTTTGAACAGGAGATCGCGGCCACTATCGGGCGTACGCGTGCCGCGCTGGGACTGCCTGCCCAGCAGCCTGCAGCCAGGCAGTTCGAGGCGTGAGACGATCCCGCAATCGGTACGCTCCGCTGATCCCTTTTGACCGACGTTCAAGCGTCGGCCGCGTCCTGCAGCAGCAGCTTCATGACGATTGACAAAGCGCTGGCGGCGATGGAATCTGCGCGGCCATGCGCTGTAAAAGCGCTTCAATGGCGAGCCATATGCAACAGGGAATGATGCAGGGGATGTGGGGACGACGCGTATCTATCAGCTCGTTGATCGGCTCGCTGCTGGCGGCAGGGATGCTTACAGGAACGGCGCAGGCACAGACCTTCGAACCGCGCGCCCACAAAGGGCCGCAGCACGGGGTGCCGAACGAAGTGATGGTGCTTGGCAGCGCGCACCTGGCGGTACTGCCGAAAACCTTCGATCCCTCGTCGTTGGATACCCTGATCGACCGGCTCGCCGCGTGGCAGCCGAAGGCCATTGCGATCGAGGCCGTATCGGGCCAGCAGTGCGACATGCTGCGGCGATACCCCTCCCGCTACCGATATACGGTGAAGGACTACTGCCCCGATGTTTCGGCGGCGGAGAAAGCAACGGGTCTTGATGTGGCGGCAGCGAACGCGGCGGCAGACAAGATGCTGGCGACCTGGCCCGCACATCCTACGGCCGCGCAGCGGCGCACGCTTGCCGCTACCTTCCTGGCCGCCGGCGAACGCGATTCGGCACTGGTGCAATGGCTGCGCCTCCCCGAAGCAGATCGGCAGGCAGGCGACGGCCTGGATAAGGACTTGGTTGCAGCCCTCGAAGCGCTGCGCGTCAGCCGCAATGAAAACACGCTCATCGCCGCAGCCCTCGCCGTCCGCCTTGGCCACGAGCGGTTGTGGCCGATGGATGACCACAGCTCCGACCAGTTTGGCCCCGATCCCAAGGCCTATGCCGCTGCGGTCAGGAAGGCCTGGGACAACCCGGCGAGCCAACAGCGGGGAACGATGTTCGGCACCCTGGAAGCGCAGGTCGATACGCCGCAGAAGGCACTGGCGCTGTATCGCCGCTACAACGCACCGGACGTGGCAGCGGTCACCTTCCAAAGCGACTACGGTGCCGCGCTGGAGGAACCGTCTCCGCAGGGCTACGGGCGCCTCTACGTCACCTCGTGGGAGACGCGCAACCTGCGCATGGCGGCGAACATCCGCGACCTGATGGGACCGACCCCGGGAATGCGTACGCTGGTGATTGTCGGCGCCTCACACAAGGCGTACCTGGATGCATATCTCGAGCAGATGCACGACGTGCGGATCGTCGATGTTCAGCCGTTGCTGAAATAACCCGCCAGGGACCGGCGGCTGCATTAGGAGGGCCACCGCCGACTCGATGAAGAGGCCAGGCCAGCCGCGTCCAGCCTGGGAATGCCGATTCCACTGCCGGGAGGAGGGCCTGTCCTTGCTCTGCGAGCCGAGGCGCTCCCCTTCGTCATATCGCCCTGATCAGGAAGAAGCGGAAATCTGTTCCTTCCGACCCGGCTGGGATGCTGCAGGCCATTCCCATCTTTGCAAGATTGCGCTGCCAGAATGCGTGCGCCGCATGGTCCTTGCGGAATGTGGCCAGCAACCATTCCCCCGTTGCTGGCCGCACAAGCTCTGCAACCACCGCAGACGCGATGCCTTTACCCCGATGCTTTGGAAGGATGAACAGATCCGCCAACTCTGGCAGGCGCCGCCCCTGGAACTCGACGTCATCCACCTGGACGAATCCACACAGCAGGCCATCGAGCCAGAGCAGACGGGTCCACTCCGGCTCTTCCTGCAGGCGGGCCTGGACATCGGCAAGGGCGCAGTCGTAAAGACCATCTGCACCGATCTCCTCACCACTCCAGCCCGAGGCGTTGAAGTAGTACAGCTGCATCAACCTGAAGACCACATCTGCATCCCGCGCAGTTGCTTTTACAAGCGTCAGTCCGTCCATGCAGCAGAGATCCATCCAGGGCGGCCGCGCCCATCCTGATGATAGCTGGTGCCGGATCGGCCAGCGGCGCTGCTGGATCATCGAGCTCCCTTATGCTTGCCCCCGCTCTGCCCTATGATCCCCCCACCGCACCGGCACCGGCATCATGGAACGATCCCGTACCTCCTCATGGCATCAGTCCAATCTGGCGCGGATCAGCGCACTTGTGCTGCTGCTGTGCTGCGCCCTGCCTTCGATCGCGCAGACCGCACGCAAGCCTTCGCCCTACGAGTATCGTCAGCAAAGCGACGCCGCGCCGGCGCAGCAGGCCAAAGGCCCGGACCATCTTCCGCGTATCGACAGCCGCGACCAGTTCATGCAGCTTGCGCGCGTCTACAACGCTGGCACCGCGCTGGAAATGCCGCACCTGATCTTCGTGATCGATCGGCACAATGACGGGCGCATCTACTACATCAACACGCCTCGGCATGCGCTGCACGAGCAGTTCGTGCGTCAGCAGCGGTTGGTGCGGTCGATGGACAAGGCCACGCTCAATGCGCAGTACCGCGATCCGCAGCGTCGGTTCCTGTTCGGCACCATCGCCTGGCAGCGGGATCTGCCGGGCTACACCTACGAGTTCTGGGAAGGCGACAGGATCAGCGCTCCCCTGCTGCGGCAGGCGGATGGCATCGTGCGGGCCTCGTTCTACGATCCCATTCGTTTCAAGACCAATTCCACCGGCCACCAGCAGGTGGCCAGCGCGATGGGGCTGGCCCACGTCAGCCAGGAGGCACTGCTGCGCGAGCAGCGTTTCCTGCCGTTGAACACAGGCCGTGCCGAGGGCCGTCTGCGCATCGTGCGCTCGGATGCGCAGCTGCGCACCTTGTCGCCCACCGACATTCCCGTGCTGGATGAAGTGCCCATCGCGCTGGCACCCGTGGCAGGCCTGGTCACACAGCGCCCATCGACGCTGCTGTCCCACGTCAATCTGCTGGCCAAGGGCTGGGGCATTCCCAATGTGTACGTGCGCGATGCGCAGACTGCACTGCGTCAGTACGACGGGCAATGGGTGGCGCTGGAGGTCAGCAACAACGACTACCGGGTGACGCCGATCGCGCGCCCGGCCCGTACCCCATCGGCCGCGGCGGCGCGCCCGCTGCGGCGCAACCTGCCACGCCCGGACCTGTCGGTGGTCGCGCTCAAGCCCTTGGCGGCATTGCGTGCGCGCGACAGCAGCCACTGCGGGGTGAAGGCGGCCAACCTCGGGACTTTGAAGGCGGTGTTGCCCCCGGCCGCACGCGTCCCCGATGGCTTCTGCGTTCCGTTCTCGCACTATCAGGCGATGCAGCAGCGGCTGGGAATTGCCCAGCGCCTGCGTGACCTGCAAGGTCGTCCGGGCTTTGCCACCAACCCGGATGTCCGTCGTGATGCGCTGGCGACATTGCGCGCCGAGATCACCAACGCAGCGCCTGACGCTGCGTTGGTCCGTGCGCTGGAAAGCCAATGGCAGGGGCAACTCAAGGGCGCTGGCGTGTTCGTCCGCAGCTCGTCCAATTCCGAGGACCTGCCCGGCTTCAGCGGTGCAGGGCTGTATACCACCGTGCCCAACGTGACCCGTGCGGATGCCGTGGCCAGGGCCGTGCAGACCGTATGGGCATCGGTCTACAACTTCGAAGCGTACGAGGCCCGCACTGCGGCCGGCCTGCAGCAGGACGCCGTGGCCATGGCGGTGCTGGTACAGGTCGCTGCGCCCTCGGACAGTTCGGGCGTGATGATCACCCGCGATCCATTCGATCGCGCCCGCCGCCACGTGACCTATATCTCGGCCAAGCGCGGCCTGGGCATCCGCGTGGTGGAAGGCAAGCGCCAGGCCGAACAGGTGATGTATTCCACCTGGTCCAAGGCCGTGCAGGTGTTGAGCCGTTCGGCGGAAGACACCCAGCTGGTGGCGAAGGCAGGCGGCGGTGTCCGCGAAGTGCCGATTACCGGCTCGCGTCAGGTGCTGACCGACGCGCTGATCGCGCGGCTTGCCAGGATCGGGACTGCGACCAAGCAGGCACTGGGCGGGGTGGACCAGGACATCGAGTGGGCTGTGGTGGGCGATGAGGTGCTGGTCCTGCAGTCGCGGCCGTATGTGGATGGCAGCGCGCGGTAGCGGCTGCGATGCAGGCTTGCGGCAAGGTGCACTTGCGGCAAGGTGCAGCCCCATCGGGCAACGCTCCTTGCCCCGACAGGCTTCCAGCCCCTTCACCGATGGGCAGCCTGCGCCTGCAGGGCGATGCTGCGGCATGCGCCTCCCACTGCCTTCCGCCCTTGGCCAGCTATTGCCGTCCGCCTTTCGCCTGCTGCTGCCCCTGCGCTGCCTGGTCTGCAGCGAGCGCGGTCATGACACCCTCGATCTCTGCCCCGCCTGCCTCGCCGATCTGCCGTGGGCGGGTCGCGCCTGCCTTCGCTGCGCGCTGCCGCTACCGGATGAAGCCCTGCCCATCTGCGGGACCTGCCGCGATGAGCCGCCAGCGCAGACCGCAACCCATGCCAGCCTGCTGTACCTGCCGCCGGTCGATCAGCTGCTGGTCCGCTACAAGTTTCATCAGGACCTGGCTGCCGGACGCCTGCTTGCGCAGTTGATGCTGCGCAATCCGCCGCCGTGGTCGTGCGTGCCGCTGGTACCCGTGCCGCTGCACCGCAAGCGCCTGCGTCAACGTGGCTACGACCAGGCCGCTGAACTGTGCCGCCTGCTGCAGTTGCCGACGTGGCGCGGGCTGTATCGTCGCCGCCACACCGCGCCGCAGTCCGAACGCAGTGCCGAGCAGCGCCGCGACAACCTGTTCGACGCCTTCGATGTGCGTGGCGCCGTGCCAGCGCGGCTGACCATCGTCGATGATGTGATGACCACTGGCAGCACCGTGCTGGAAATTGCAGAGACGCTGCGGCTGGTGGGTGCAGGGGAGGTGCGTGCATGGGTCTGCGCGCGCGTGCCGTGATCGCTCCCTTCATCCGCAAGGGCTAGGATGACCACGAACCCGGATCGAAGGAGTGGTCATGAATTCCCCCTTGTCTCCCTTGTTGTCGGCCGTTGGACGCAGCTGGTGGATCCTGCTGCTGTACGGTCTGGTCGCGCTGGGCTTCGGCATCATCGCGATCGGCTGGCCGATGTCGGCGGCCATCGCGCTGGCGTGGACGCTGGGTGTAATGGCCATCGTCGAGGGCGTCATCAGTCTGCTGGCGCTGATCACCGGTGCCAGTGGCGCCTCGCGCGGCTGGCTGCTGCTGTACGTGGTCGCCTCGTTGGGCTTCGGCGTGCTGGCCGTGATCAATCCGCTGGCCACCGCCAGCGTGCTGGTGCTGTTCCTGGCGGCATGGCTGCTGGTGGCGGGCATCTACCGCATCGTCTTCGCCCTACGCGTACGCAGGCAGATCCAGGGGGAGTGGCTGCTGATCCTCAGCGGCGTGCTCGCCATCGTGCTGGGCCTGCTGTTCGCGGCCAACCCCTATGCCGGCGTGGCGGTAACCACGTTGTGGATCGGCATCGGCAGCCTGCTGTACGGCGTGCTGCAGGTGCTGGTGGCGTTCAAGCTGAGGAAGCTGCGTTGATGCGGGGCTGGAGCAGATGGGCGCTGCTCGGCAGCGGCCTCGCGGTGTTGCTGCTGGTGGGCTGCAACCGGCTGCTTCCGGCGGAGACACGGCATCCGCCGCGGCAGGGCGTGCAGGTGCAGATGCGTGTGGTCGATCCCGATGGCCGCGTTACCCTGCAGTGGCAAGGGCGCAGCATTGCCGTGAAAGAGCCGCCGATGCTCACCAGTGCCGATATCCTCGACGTGCGAGCGGAGCTGGACGCCGCCCACCAGCCCGTGCTCGAACTGACGTTCCGCAAGGAGTCCGCCGGCCGGTTGCTGCACGCGACCGAGGCCCTGGTGGGCAAGCAGGTCGCCCTTACCGTCGATGACCACGTGCTGTCCGTGGCCACCGTAGCGGGCCCTTTTGGCGAGTCCATGCAGGTGGCTGGTACGGACATGAGCGTGGCCGAAGTGCACGACATGGCGCGCTACATCGTCCACGGCGGCCCTGCGCCGTCACAGCAGCGCTGAATCAGCGCTGCTTTCCTGCAAAGCCGGCTTCGATCTCTTCCAGCGAACGGCCCTTGGTTTCCGGCAGCCACAACGCGGCCACCAGGAAGAACACGAACGTGCAGCCGGCCCAGAACAGGAACATGCTGGCATAGCCGTAGTGCCCCACCGTGGGCAGGAAGATCGCGGCGATGGTGGTGGACACGAACTGGTTGATCAGCAGCGCGATGCTCATGCCGTTGGAGCGGATGCGGTTGGGCATCAGCTCGGACAGCGCCAGCCATACGCACACACCGGGGCCGACCGCGAAGAACGCCACGAACACCAGGATGCAGGCAGCGACGGCCCAGCCATGCGCCGGCGGCGGGATCGGGCCGATACGTGCCTGTTCGATGCGCAGCGGTGCCTGCGCGGCGCTGGCCGGGTCGGCGAACGGATTCAGGTGCACCGTGCGGAAGAACGCGCCGATGACGCTGTCCGGCCGTACGGTGCCCGCGCGTTCGATGCGCAGCTCGCGGTCGGTCAGGTTGTCGCTGCGCAGCGCACGCACGTTGGTGAAGTCGCCATAGGCGTAGGACACGGTCAGCTGCAGTGGCCGCCCCTCACGGTCGATGCCACCGGCAAGACGCTGCCACTGCGCGTCGTCGAGTACCAGCTGCAGGCCATCGCCATTTACTGCGGCCTGCAGCTGCGGCTGTACGTCGGCGCGGCCACGCTCGGCCTGGAAGAACAGCGTTGCTGCGGCCAGCAAGGCAACGCAGATGCCACCGCTGCCCAGCATCAGCAGGAACTTGCGGCCCTTGCGGTCGACCAGCAGCAGCGCGACCACGGTCATCACCGCGTTGAGCAGCTTTATCGCCACGTCGGCACCGTTGGCGACCGAGCCGGACAGGCCTGCCTGGTTGAGGATGTTCACCGCATAGGCCAGCACCGAGTTGATGCCGGTGGCCTGGGTGCAGGCCAGCACCACGCAGGCCAACACGAACGGCACCACGTAGCGACGGCTGAGCAGTGGGTCGCGCTTGCCGCTGCTGCTGCTCGATTCCGGCGCCTGGATCTGTGCCAGCGTGGGCTCGACATCTGCCGCGGGCAGCACGCGTTGCAGGCTGCGGCGGGCATCATCGATGCGGCCACGGCGCACCAGCCAGCGCGGCGATTCGGACAGCCAGAAGATGCCGGCGCAGAACAGCAGGCCCGGCGCCAGGCAGGTCCAGAAGATGGTGCGCCAGGCGTGGTCCTTCACCGTGAACAGTTCCTGCGCCTGCTGTGCAACCGGCAGCGAGCGCACGGCCTCGGCGGCGGCGTCCACGGCATGCGCGTGGTACAGGCCGATCAACGCGGCCAGCACCAGGCCGACGGTCAGCAGCAGCTGGAACATCGCCGCGCCGCGCCCGCGCCGCTCGGGGCTGAGCACTTCAGCCAGGTACAGAGGAATCACCACGCCGATCAGGCCACCACTGACACCCTGCAGCAGGCGCCCCAGCAGCAGGGGGGTGTAGCCGGAGGCCAGCGCCATGATCGGGATGCTGGCGGTGAACAGGATGCCGGCCAGCAGCATCGCACCGCGACGGCCGATGAGGTCGGCGATCATGCCGGCGAACAGCGAGGACAGCACGCTGCCGAGCAGCACTGCAGCGACGACGAAACCGAGCTGCTGGCTGCTGAGCTGCCAGGCGTGGCTGGCAGTGGCCTCAAGATAGGGCAGGGCGCCGGCGATGATGCCGATGTCGATGCCGTACAGCAGGCCACCGAGGCCGCCGATGAACAGCAGATAGCGCACGGGCCAGCGCGGGGCGGTGGAAGCGGGTACGGCAGGTGCAGTGGCTGCGGTCATCGGCGTATTCCTGGAATAACGGGGATGGTGCGTGGCTGATGCAATGCGCTTGCGCGCTTCATGTAGAGCCGAGCCATGCTCGGCTTGCCGCGCGAAGCGCGGCGCGGACGTCGTCGATGTCGGTGCGAAAAGCAGCCGAGCATGGCTCGGCTCTACAGACGTGCGTCGCCTAGTGCAGGTCGATCACGCGGCCACCGACCACCACCTGCTGCAGACGCAGTTCCGCATCCAGCACCACCAGATCGGCACGGGCGTCGGGCGCAATGCGGCCGCGATCGCTCAAGCCCAGGTAGTCGGCGGGGAAGGTGGACACGCGCTGCGACGCGTCAGCCAGATCCAATCCCACCTGCACCAGATTGCGCAGCGCCTGGTCCATGGTCAGCGCACTGCCGGCCAACGAGCCGGTGGCCAGGCGCACGCAGCCGCCGCACTTGTGCACGCGCTGCTCGCCCAGCGCGTATTCGCCGTCGGGCATGCCGGTGGCGGCGGTTGCGTCGGTCACCGCATACAGGCGCGGAATGGCGCGTGCGGCCAGGCGGATCACGCCGGGATGGATGTGCTGCAGGTCGGGAATGATCTCGGCGTACTGCGCATGCGCCAGGGCAGCCGCGGCGATGCCAGGCCGGTAGTGATTGACGCCGGTCATGCCGTTGAACAGATGGGTGAAGCCGGAAGCACCGGCCTGCAATGCGGCCACGCCTTCCTCGTAGGTGCCGGCGCTATGGCCGAGCTGCACGCGGATACCGAGTGCGGACAGCGCGGGAATCAGCGCGGTGTGCTCGCCGATCTCGGGCGCCAGCGTCATCACCCGGATCGGTGCCAGCGCGTGCAGCTGCCGCACCAGCGCCATCGTCGCCTCGATCGTGCGGTTGGGTTGTGCACCCAGCCGCTGCGGGCTGATGAAGGGGCCTTCCAGATGCACGCCGGCGATGCAGGCCGCATCGGCATCGGGCGCGGCCATTGTTGCCGCAACGCCCTGCAGCGCGTACTCGATCTCGTCCAGGCCGGCGGTCATGGTGGTCGCCAGCAGCGTGGTGGTGCCAAAGCGCGCATGGGTGCGGGCGATGGTGCGGGCCACATCGCCGCCCTGCATCAGGTCCACGCCGGCCGCGCCATGCACGTGCAGGTCGATGAAACCGGGCAGGATCACCGGCAGCTGCGGGTCATCGCCGCCGCTGTGGTCGTCCACCTGCAGCTGGCGCACGTGCGAATCGAACTGGACCTGGCCGCGACGCCAGCCCAACGGGGTAAGGATGCGGCCGTGCAGGGAGCGGGTGTCGGTCATGCGGGGGGCTCGGCGATGATCACTTCGATGCCCAGCCGCTGCAGCCCTTCGCGGGTTGCCTCGTCGATGCCGGCGTCGGTGATGATGGCGTGGATCTGATCGAGGCGGGCGATGCGGTGCAGGCTGACGCGGCCGAACTTGGAGGCGTCGGTGAGCACCACGATGCGCCGCGCGCGTTCGACCATGCGGTGGTTGAGGCGGGCTTCGGCTTCGTCGTGCGTCGTCAGGCCGAACTGCAGGTCCAGGCCATCCACGCCCAGGAACAGCGTGTCGAAACTGTAGGAGTTGAGGCTGGCTTCGGCCTGGCTGCCTTGCAGCGACAGCGATTGCTGGCGCAGCAGGCCACCGGTCAACAGCACGGTGATGCCTGCAGCGTTGGCCAGTTCCCAGGCGATGTTCAGGCCATTGGTCATCACCGTCACATCGCGGTGTTCGCGCAGGTGGCGGGCCAACGTCATCGTGGTCGAGCCGGAGTCGATGATGATGTTGTCGCCGGCCTGCACCAGGCGCGCGGCCCCGGTGCCGATGGAATCCTTCAGCGGCAGGTTCAGCGCATCCTTTTCATGGATGTCCTGTTCCTGCGGCGGCGTTCGCACCAGGGTGGCACCGCCGTGGGTACGCGTGGCCAGCCCCTGCGCTTCGAAGTGGGTCAGGTCGGCACGGATGGTCACCGCCGACACGCCGAAGCGCTCGACCAGATCGGCTACCTGCACCGAGCCGTGCTCGATCAGCAGCTGCAGGATCTGTTGCCGGCGGGAGCGGGTGTTGCGCATGGCCATTCTCGGTTTCGCAGGGAAAGGTAGAGATTAGCCGTTCGCAGGAACGGCGGCAGCCGAACGTGCGTTGTGCTTGCGGGATCCGGCCTGGTTGGCGCTGCAGGCGCGGGCGTATTCGCCCAGGCACAAGCCGATGCGATGCTGCGCCAGGGCGGTAGGCGTATTGGCCAGGGTGCCCTCGCGCACGGCGCGGTACTGCTCCGGCAGATACTGGCTGAGCAGCACCAGCGGCGGTGCGTGCTGTTCCAGGTTGGCGAACAGGGTCTGCACGGACTGTACCAGCGCCGGCTCGCCCCAGTAGTAGCGGCAGCGGTCACTGAAGGAATAGCTGCGCAGCAGGCGCAGGGTCGCTTCGTCGCCGTGGTAGTAGGACTGCCAGGACTTCGGCTGCGCCACCATCACCTCGTCCAGCACCTGCGGCAGGCGCGAGCACTGCGCGGCCGGCAGCAGCTCGGCTTCGATGGCAGCCAGCGCGAACAGCGCTTCGCGGTAGGCGAAGGTGGCCGCAGGGCCGACCTTGAGGATGGCGAAATGGTCGCGTACCAGGGCATGCAGGCCACTTTCGCGCTGGTAGTCGGTGGAATGCGCTTCGAACACGATGCGCGGCTGCTGTTCGAGGAAGTCGGCCAGTTCACTGGCGGCGGCAGCGTCGTACTCGTGCACGCTGCTGTGGTCGAAGTCCACGCCCGGCTGCACCACCATGGCCAGCACACGCTGCCATGCATCACGCAGCTGCGGGGTATCGAAGGCCTGCTGGTGGATGGCCAGGGTCTGTGCGGCGGCGGCCGGGGTGGTCACCTGCAGGCCACCGGCCAGCGAGGCTTCGCCACCGGGAATCGGCACTTCGGTGCCGATCACATAGACCGGCGGCGGCAGGCCATGTTCGGCGGCGGTGCGCTCGGCGATTTCAGCCAGTTCGGCCGAACGTGCAGCGACGATGGCGTCGGGCAGCGGCACCGGGTCATCGGCGCAGGACATGCTGCAGTCCAGGTGGATCTTGTGGAAACCAGCGGCGACGTAGGCCTCGATCAGCACGCGCGCATGGGTCATCGCTTCGGCGGCCGGACGCTTCTGCCAGGCGTTCGGGCCGAGGTGGTCGCCGCCGAGGATCAGGCGCTCACGCGGGAAGCCTTCCTCATCGGCCAAGGTGCCGACGTAGTCGCGGTACTGCGGCGGGGTCATGCCGGTGTAGCCGCCGAACTGGTCGACCTGGTTGGAGGTGGCTTCGATCAGCAGCACGGTATCGTGCGCCAACGCCACATGCATGGCCGCGCGCAGCACCTGTTCGTTGCTGCAGCAGACGCTGTACAGGCCGACGTTGGCACCGGCGCGGTGGGAGGCAAGCAGGGTCTGCAACGGGGACATGGTCAAGCTCCGGTCAATCAGGAAAACGAGGGTTGGCAGGCCAGCAGGGCGGCACCGCGGGCGCCACCGGCATCGCCGAAGCGAGGTGGCACGATGGGCGGTACCTGCACGCCGTTGAACAGGTGCGCGGCGATGGCCGCAGGCAACAGCTGGTACAGCGGTGCGTACTGGGAAAGACCACCACCGAGCACGATCACGTGCGGGTCCAGCGCCAGCACCAGTGCGGCCAGGCTGTGACCGAGCAGGTCGCGATGGATGTCCAGCGCCTGCCGTGCACGCGCATCGCCGGCCTCGGCCAGGGCGATCACCACGCTGGCATCGGCAGCGCTGCCACCGAGGTGGCGCTCGATCATCGCCAGGCCACTACCGGACACGTAGCGTTCCACGCAGCCTTGCAGGCCGCAGGCGCAATCGATCAACGGCAGGCCATGGCGCTGCAGCAGGTGACCCGGCACGCTCCAGTGGCCCCATTCGCCGGCCAGGCCGTTGAAGCCGGACAGCAGGCGTCCCTGCAGGCAGAAGCCGCCACCGGCACCGGTGCCGAGGATGGCGCCGAACATGCTGGGGTAGCCATCGGCGGCGCCGCCATGCGCTTCAGAGAGCGCAAAGCACTGCAGGTCGTTGCCGAAATGCAGCGGGCGCTGCAGGCGTGCCTGCAGATCGGCCGCCACGCATTGGCCGGTCAGCGCAGGAACATTCGCGCTGAGCTGGCGGCCGCTGCGACGATCACGCACGCCGGGCAGGGCGATGCCGATGGCCGCATCGCGGCGACCCAGCGCGGCATCGGCCTCAGCGACCAGTGTCACCACCGCCTGCAGGAAGCCGTCGTAGTCACCCTGCGGGGTGGCCACGCGGCGCCGCCAGGTGACCTGCATCGCCGCATCGCACACCACCAGTTCGATCTTGGTGCCGCCGATGTCGATGCCGTAGCAGGCGTTGGCGATCAGCTCAGCCATGGTGGATGGTGACACCCTTGACCACGCGGTTGACGGTGCCGTCCGGGAACGGATTGTCCGGGGTCAGGCCAAGTGCGGCCGAACGCTGCAGCGCGTACAGCTGCGCAAAGCCCAGCCACACCGGCGCCAGCCACGGGTCATCCAGGGCAGGCACGGTGAGAGTGTGGTCATCGTCGGCGCCGATATCCGAATGCGGGCCGATCGACAGCACCTCGCCGGCCACGCCGTCGCGGCGCAGTTCTTCCAGCAGATCCTGTTCATAGCGGCGCGCCAGCGGCTGCCCGCTGCGCAGCACGACCACCAGGGTGCTGCCGTCCAGCGTGGATTTCGGGCCGTGGCGGAAGCCGAGCGGGGTATTGGCCAGCGCCAGCACGCGGCCGGCGGTCAGCTCCAACACCTTCAGCGCGGCTTCGCGTGCGAGTGCTTCCAGCGGGCCGCTGCCAAGGTAGATCACCCGGTTGAACGGGCGCTGCGCCAGCGCGGCCACCGGTGCGTCCCACTGCGCCTGGCCTTCGCGGGCGAGACCGGCAATCTGCTTCAGGCGCGCGATGCGCGCATCCCACGGCGAACGGTCGAACACGGTCAGCGCGGCCAGCAGCATGCAGGTCAGGCTGCTGGTCATGGCGAAGGCGCGGTCGCAGCTGGCCGACGGCATCAGCAGGGTGCAGGTGTCGGCACGGCCGGCGCCGCGACGGGCCAGTTCGCCATCGGCATTGCAGGTGATGTCGAGGAAGCGCGCATCATCCACGTCGCTGCGCACGCGATCGACGGCGGCAACGCTTTCGGGGCTGGAGCCGCTGCGGCCGAACGACACCAGCAGGGTCGGACGGTCGCGCTGCAGGTACAGCGCAGGGTGGGTGAGCAGGCTGGTGGTATGCACCACGCGTACGTCGGCCGGCCACTGCGCATTGATGGCATCGGCCACCATTTCGGCGATGAAGCCGGAACTGCCGGCGCCGGTGAACAGCACGCGCTGGTTCGGATCATCGAGGCTGTCGCCGAGGAAGGCCTGCAGGCGGTCGCGGGCACGCGACAGATCCTGTGCAAGGACTTCCCACAGCGCCGGCTGCTGGGCGATTTCGGTAGCGGTATCGGCTCCGCCGCGGCGCTGCCAGGCGGACACATCGGAAAGCAGGGTGACGTCCATTCGGAGGTTCCAGTTGGGCCAGCGCACCATCTGCGTTTTCTTTCGAAATGTCAAATACCGAAAGTAAAAAGAAAGATATTGAAGTGGTGACTTTCCCGTCGCGGCATCCCGCGGGAAACGAAAGAAACCGCCAGATGCCGTATCGCACAATGCTTAACAGGGGGCTGCAAGCGCTTACACAAAGTATTGCAACGCAGCAACTTTCGTTTCATATAAATATATCTTCCTTTTTCCTTTCAATTTGTTGACATCTTTCGAATCGCTGCCCTAGAGTCGGCCCAACCGCTTTCGAAACGCCCGGTGAACGGGTTGGGAGTCCGTGTGGAAATCTGCGTTCGTCGCTCGCCACTGCTGCTGGCCCTGTTGCCGGCATTGCTGTCGGCGTCCCTGTCGGCCCAGGCCGCACCGGTCGGCAACCTGCGCTCGGTCAACGCCAGTGCCGGCACCGACGGTGTAAGTGGCTGGGACCTGCAGACCGACAACGGCACGCGCATCCGCATCGAACTGCCGGCCGCCGACATCATTCGCGTGCAGGCCGGCCGCAACGGCAAACTGACCGGCGCCGGCGACAAGGCCGCACCGATCGTGCTGCCGCAGCCCAAGGCCAACGTGCAGGCGCAACTGGAAGAAGACGCGCAGGAAATCCGCGTGCGTACCGACGCACTGGTACTGCATGTACAGCGGCAGCCGCTGCGCCTGCGCCTGGAACGCCTGGACAACGGCCAGCCCACCGCGCTGTGGCAGGAACTGCAGCCGCTGGACCTGGATGCCACGCAGAGCGTGCAGGTGCTGTCCTCGCAGGCCGATGAAGGCTATTACGGTGGTGGACAGCAGAACGGCCGCTACCAGTTCAAGGGCCGCGAACTGGAAGTCTCGTATTCCGGTGGCTGGGAAGAGGGCGATCGCCCGAGCCCGGCACCGATGCTGCTGAGCAGCCGCGGCTGGGGCATGCTGCGCAACACATGGAGCGACGGCAGCTACGACCTGCGCCAGAGCGACCAGGCCACCCTGCTGCATCGCGAAGACCGCTTTGATGCCTACTACTTCGTTGGCGCCGATCTGCCGAAGCTGATCGAGCGCTACACCCAGCTGACCGGCCGCCCGAACATGGTCGCGCGCTGGGCGCTGTCCTACGGCGATGCCGATTGCTACAACGACGGCGACAACAGCAAGAAGCCCGGTACCGTGCCCGAAGGCTGGAGCGACGGTCCGACCGGCACCACCCCCGACGTGATCAACAGCGTGGCCAAGCAGTACCGCGCCAACGACATGCCCGGCGGCTGGATCCTGCCCAACGATGGCTACGGCTGCGGCTACAAGCAGTTGCCGGAAACCGTGAAGGGCCTGGCCGGGTATGGTTTCCGCACCGGCCTGTGGACCGAGAACGGCGTCGACAAGATCGCCTGGGAAGTGGGCAAGGCCGGCAGCCGAGTGCAGAAGCTGGACGTGGCCTGGACCGGCAAGGGTTACCAGTTCGCGATGGATGGCAACCGCCAGGCATTCAACGGCATCCTCGACAATTCCGATTCGCGCCCGTTCCTGTGGACGGTGATGGGCTGGGCCGGCATCCAGCGCTATGCCGTGGCCTGGACCGGCGATCAGAGCAGCAGCTGGGACTACATCCGCTGGCATGTGCCGACCCTGGTGGGTTCAGGCCTGTCCGGCATGGCCTACGCCAGTGGCGATGTCGATGCGATCTTCGGCGGCAGTGCCGAGACCTTCACCCGCGACCTGCAGTGGAAGGCGTTCACGCCCGTGCTGATGGGCATGAGCGGCTGGTCGTCGAACGCACGCAAGCACCCGTGGTGGTACGACGAGCCCTACCGCAGCATCAACCGCGATTACCTGAAGTTGAAGATGCGCCTGACCCCGTACATGTACGGGCTGGTGCATGAGGCCGCGCAGACCGGTGCACCGCCGGTGCGTGGCCTGATGTGGGACAACCCGCGCGATCCGCATGCGCAGGATGAAACCTACAAGTACCAGTTCCTGCTCGGCCGCGACCTGCTGGTCGCGCCGGTGTACCGCAGCCAGGCCGCCAGCCGTGGCTGGCGCCGCGACATCCACCTGCCGGCCGGCGGCTGGATCGACTACTGGGATGGCCGCCGCGTGCAGGCCGCCGCCGATGGCCGCCAGCTTGACCGCCAGGTGGACCTGGCCACGCTGCCGGTGTTCGTGCGTGCCGGTGCGATCCTGCCGATGTACCCGTCGATGCTGTTCGACGGTGAGAAGCCCTTGGATGAAGTGACCTTCGACCTGTACCCGCAGGGCGAGTCGCAGTACACGCTGTACGAAGACGATGGCAACACGCGCCGCTATCAGCAGGGCGAGTCGAGCACGCAGAAGATCACCGTGCAGGCGCCGGCGCAGGGCAGTGGCCCGGTGCAGGTGCAGATCGATGCGGTGCAGGGCCAGTACAACGGCCAGCTGGCGCAGCGCCGCTATGGCCTGCGCGTGCTCAGCCGGCAGGCGCCGCGTGCGGTGCAGGCTGCCGGCCGCGCGCTGCCCGCACTGGCCGACGCGGCCGCATTCAACAGCACCAACGAAGGCTGGTACTTCGACGCCAAGGAGCGTCGCGGCACCCTGCACGTGCGCACCGCTGCGCAGGACATCCGCCAGCCGCTGCAGCTGCAGCTGGACTTCGCCGTCGCCGCCGCGGCCGCCGACGATGCCTACCCGGCCGCACCGGTGCTGGGCCGCGAACTGCCGGCCGACAGCCTGCTGGTGGTCAACCGCCCGGCCGAAGAACCCGGCCATGCGCTGGAAAATGCCTTCGATGATGATCCGGCCACCTGGTTCCGCAGCGTGCGCAACCAGGCCGTGCGCACCGGCGCCCATGAGTGGGTGATCGGCTTCGGCGAACGGAAAATGATCGATGGCATCGACATCGCACCGCGCAACGACAAGAACTGGAAGCACGGCCAGGTGCGCGACTACGAGGTGTACCTGGGTGACAGCAATGGCGAGTGGGGCGAGCCCATCGCCCGCGGCCACCTGCAGCTGAAGGAAGGCGTGCAGCGCATCGATTTCCCGGCCCACGCCGGTCGCCTGCTGCGCTTCCGCGTGCTGAGCGTGCAGAACCCCGACGGTGATGGCGCCAGCAGTACCGATCCGATGGTGACTGCCGCGCAGGGCAGTGCGCGTGCCTTCGATGCGCTGCAACCGCGCGACGTCGGCCCGATTGCCCTGTCCACCTTCCACATCCTTGAACACCAGGAACCGGAGCGACCGGCCCGGCAGCGCTATCTCTCCGAGCTGCCGGTGCCGGCCGCGCTGGCCAGCCAGGTGCGCGCCGACAAGGCGTTCACGGGTGACGCCGGCATGCGCATGAACGGCCTGCAGTTCCGCCGTGGCCTCGGCGTGGCCGCCAACAGCCGCATCGACCTGCGCTTGCAGGGGGGCTGGCGGCTGCTGCGTGCCGACCTCGGCATCGACGACGCCTGTCGGACTGCCGGCGGCCTGCAGTTCCAGGTCTGGGGTGACAACCACCTGCTGTACGACAGCGGCCTGGTGAAGGCGCCCGGTGTGGTCAAGCCGGAGCTGGATATCCGTGGCCTTTCCACCCTGAGCCTGCGCACGCTGGGTGCGCAGGGCAGCCAACCCGCCCAGGTCTGTGCCAACTGGGCCAACGCCGTGCTGATCGGCCAGGAGGGCGACTCCGCCAGCATCGTCGCCCCATGACCGCCACGTAACACCGCTCCTCCCCCGCCCATTCCGACTACGGCTTCACCACGATTGTGGGGGCCGTGGCCCGGGAGCGTTTTGCCCGCCGATCCACCATTCGCGCCGCACCCCTGCCAGGAGAGAACCCCGATGTTGCCCGCCCGCCACCACCGCCCCCCCTGTCGTTCGATTGCACCGCTGTCGCTGGCCATCGCCGGCGTGCTGCTGTCGGTCGCCGTTCCTGCCTTCGCCCAGGAGAGCAAGGACAAGGCCACCGACCTGGCCCGCATCGAGGTCACCGGTTCCAACATCCGCCGCACCGACGTTGAAACCGCCTCGCCGGTGCAGGTGATCAGCAAGCAGGACATCCAGAACATGGGTGCGCGCACGCTGCTGCAGGTGCTCGACAACCTGCCGGCCGCACGGCCAGCGCAGCAGGATTCGCGCTCGCTGTTCACCGGTTCCGACGGCGCATCGCAGGCCAACCTGCGCGGCCTCGGCGCACAAGGTACGCTGGTGCTGTTGAATGGCCGTCGCCTGTCGTACTACGGCGCGCCGGCGGGCTTCCAGACCCAGTTCGTCAACATCGACGCGATTCCCGCCGCCGCCATCGAACGCATGGAAGTGCTGACCGACGGCGCCTCGGCCGTGTACGGCACCGACGCAGTGGCCGGCGTGATCAACGTGATCACCAAGCGCAACTTCCAGGGCGCGGAAATCAGCTTTACCAACGACACCTCCTCGCGTATCGATTCCTACGGCGAGCGCCAGGCCAGCATCACCGCCGGCTTCGGTGACCTTGCCGAGAACCGCTTCAACATCTACGGCGCGGTGAACATGTACCGTCGCGACGCGATTCCGCTGGCCGACTTCTATGACAAGCGCCCGGACCAGTACTACGTCAACAACCCCAACTACCTGAACAACCTGCGCCTGGGCGTGGGCAGCAAGCCGGGTGAGTTCAACCCGGGCAGCTATTTCGCGTTCGATCCGGTCACCGGCCGCCGCGTGCAGGAAGCCGCACCGGGCTGCAAGAACGTGCTGACCAGTGAAGCGGCCGGCCCGCGTTGCGTCTGGGAAACCTGGATGAACAACGAGATCGACGCCGGCGCCAAATCCGAGCGCAACACCGCCTACCTCAACGGCACCTTCCTGGTGGGCGACAGCACCGAGATCTTCGCCGAGGCCACCTATACCGATATCGACCTGCGTGCCAACGGCGGTACGCCGCGCAGCTACGGCACCACCACCGGCAACCCGACCAGCTGGTTCTCGCGCGATACCGGCAACACCGTCAACCAGTTCCTGTATCCGTTCCTGGGCCCGAACAACGAGTACAACCACGCCAGCCCCGAGCTGAAGGCCATGATGGGTGGCGTGGTCGGCCTGCAGTACCTGCTGCAGGACGCGGGCGCCAACTACTTCGGCCAGCGCAACACCGACAAGAGCTACCGCGTGCTGACCGGCGCGCGTGGCAACGTCGGTGACTGGAACTGGGAAACCGCGTTCGCTACCGCTGGCACGCACTCGACCACTTACCAGACGATCAACGTCAACGTGAAGGGCTTCGAGAAGGCCTTCGGTCCGTACAGCATCGACCCGGGCACGGGCCGGGTGATCATTTCCGATCATCCGGCGTACAAGTTCGGTGAGATCAGTGAGGCCAACGGCGCACTGATCCGCGAAGCGTTCCCGACCTTCGACATCCAGTCGTGGACGCGCCTGCATACCCTGGACGGCAAGATCGAAGGCCCGCTGTTCAAGCTGCCGGCCGGTGACATGCGCGCCGCGTTCGGCTTCAACGCCAGCCGCGAAACCTTCTACACCCCCGGCAACGCAGACGCGGCGGCCGGCCTGATCACCCAGCAGGGTGGCTCGTGGTTCGATGGCGCGCGCAACACCTATGCACTGTTCGCGGAAACGGTGGCGCCGATCACCGAGAAGCTGGAACTGGATGCCGCGCTGCGCGTGGACAAGTATCCGAACTTCAGTGCCAACGTCGCGCCGAAGATCGGCTTCAAGTACCAGGCGTTCGACCAGCTGATGCTGCGTGGTACCTATTCCACCGGCTTCCGCGCCCCCAGCCTGGCCGAGTCCGGTAACGGCGGCGTGTACGCGCAGCTGGGCGGCTACCGCGATGAACTGCGCTGCGCCGAGACCAACGCCATCGCCAACCTGCTGCTGAAATCGCAGCGCGGCGGTGATGTCGACCTGGGCAAGAGCCTGCTCAACGTGGACTGCAGCCGCACCGTGGCACGCATGACCCAGCCGAACCAGAACCTGAAGCCGGAGAAGGCGAAGATCGCCACGCTGGGCTTCGTCTACGAGCCGGCCAGCTGGCTGTCGGTGTCGGCCGATTACTGGTTCATCTACCGCGACAACGAAATCGTTGCCCCGGACTACCGCCGCGCTGAAGACATCATCTCCTCGTCGCGCTCGCCGATCACCGACAGCGACCGCGCCAACCTGGCGCAGCTGGCGGCGATGTGCGCCGACCCGGCCAGCGGTGTGAGCTGCCCGGGAACGCTGCCGGGCTACTCGGCCGGCAACGTGGCCAGCGTGGTGGGCCAGTACAAGAACCGCGGCAAGACCCTGATCGATGGCTTCGACATCGATGCGCGCAGCCGTTTCTCGCTGGGTGAATGGGGCGGGCTGAACATCGGCCTGGCCGCGACCATCGCCAACCGCAACCGCTTCTACATGGACGAACAGAACGGCTGGTACTACGGCGACGTGGTGGGCTACTACAACAACCCGCGCCTGCGTGCGACGCTGAATGCCGACTGGACCTACAAGCAGGTCACCACAAGCATGTTCGTCAACTACGTGGGCGGCACCAAGTGGGCCACCGACCAGGTCGACGAAGTGAGCAACAACAAGGAAACCTGCACCGGCGGCTACCTGGCACTGCAGAAGAGCAAGTGCGATGGTGCACCGTCGTGGTGGACGGCCAACATGAGCGTCACCTGGCGCCCGGATGATGCGTGGAACCTGAGCTTCACCGTCAAGAACCTGTTCAACCGCCTGCCGTTCTACGATCCGAACAGCTTCCTGGGTGACTCCAGTGACTACGCCACCATCTTCGGTCGTGGTTACAGTGTGACCATCGGCTACCGGTTCAAGTAATTCCGTTTGCGTGACCAGGCGCGCCGGCCAAGGCTGGCGCGCCTTCAAGAGGAGAGTGTTTGCCATGAAGCGTAGGGAATTCATCGCGGCCAGCGCCGCTGTCGCCGCCAGCAGCCTGCTGCCGCAGACCCCGGCATGGGCACGTGGCCGCAAGGTACGCCTGGCCGTGATCGGCACCGGCATGCGTGGCCTGGTGCTGCTGAAGGAACTGGTGCGTCGCGACGATGTGGAAGTCGTTGCCCTGTGCGATATCGAGCCGATCATGCTCGGTCGCGCGGTGGAGATGGTCAGCAAGGCCGGCAAGCCTGCGCCGAAGACCTACGGTCAGGACCGTGACAGCAATGCCTGGAAGCGCCTGCTGGAGCAGAAGGGCGTCGACGGCGTGATCATCGCCACGCCGTGGGAATACCACGCACCGATGGCGATTGCCGCGATGCAGGCCGGCGTGGCCGTAGGCTGTGAAGTCGTGGCCGGCATCACCCTGCAGGACCACTGGGATGTGCTGAAGACCCAGCTGAGCACCGGCACCCCGTACATGCTGCTGGAAAACGTCTGCTACCGCCGCGACGTGATGGCCGCGCTGCAGATGGTACGGCAGGGCCTGTTCGGCGAACTGGTGCACCTGCAGGCCGGTTACCAGCACGACCTGCGGGGGGTGAAGTTCAACTCCGGCGACCCGAACCAGCCCTACGACAGCGGCGTGGAATTCGGCCCCAAGGGCTGGAGCGAAGCACGCTGGCGCACCGAGCATTCGGTGGAGCGTAATGGCGAGCTGTACCCCAGCCACGGCATCGGCCCGTGCGCGATGTATACCGGCATCAACCGCGGCAACCGCTTCACCCACATCAATGCGTTCGCCACCAAGGCGCGTGGCCTGCACGAATACACCGTAGCCAAGAGTGGTGGCACCACCCACCCGAGCACCAAGGTCAAGTTCAAGCTCGGCGACATCGTCACCACCACGCTGGCCTGCGAGAACGGCGAGACCATCCTGCTGCAGCACGACACCTCGCTGCCGCGACCGTATTCGATGGGCTTCCGTGTGCAGGGCACCAAGGGCCTGTGGATGGACGTGAACCATTCGATCCACATCGAAGGCCGCAGCCCTCCGCATCAGTGGGAAGAGTTCAAGACGTACCAGGATCAGTACGAACATCCGCTGTGGAAGCAGAACGCCGAGACGGCTGCGAGTGCAGGGCATGGTGGCATGGACTGGTTCGTGATCCATGCGTTCGTGGAAGCGCTGAAGGCCAAGGCGCCGATGCCGATCGATATTTACGACGCGGTGACGTGGAGTGCGATTACGCCGTTGAGCGAGCAGTCGATCGCCAACAGTTTCCAGACGCTGGAGTTCCCGGATTTCACGGCGGGGCTGTGGCAGAAGCGCAAGCCTATTTTTGCTTTTGACGGGAAGTATTGAGGTCTGCACCCTTCCACGCTGTGACGGAAACGCCGGGCATTGCCCGGCGTTTTTGTATGCGCCTATCGCGTAGCTTTGATCTGCGCCAACCGTGCGCCGGACGCTCTCGCATGCGGTACGCGGAACATGGCTCCGGGTTGGACGAGCTCGGCTTGCTGCATCATTTTTGGCCACCATTCCAGCAGCCGCGCTGCGCGATCATAGTGACTGAGCGTGCCCCACCCCTTGGCAAGTACAAAGACCGTCAAACCGAGGCGTGCGATGGCGTCACGTTCAACAGGTTTGCGCTGATGATGATCCTGAGTGACGTGAACGCGGATGCCGCGTTGGATGGCTGCCTCGAACAATTCCAGATCAGTGGTACCTGGTTTCACGAATTCCCTTACGTGAAGCACCTCATGATCATAACCGCGTGCAATGGCATCGATCGCCCGGGCAAGAGCAGGCGGCAGATTCTCGTCGATCTGCGCCTTCAAGATACCGCCCGACCCTCGAACTGCAGCGCTTTCCTCACTGCAGCCAGAGGCAGGTCAAACAATCGGGCGACCTGCCGCGCGTCGCCGCCTTCGGCTTGCAAGGCTTCGACGATGGCGATCGTAGGAACACCCGATTCGGAGAGAATGGGTTGACCGAAGCTTCGCTTTGGATCGAATACCACTGCCCGTGAACCTTTCATGGGGAACCATCGTTCGGCGCGATCATCGATTCCCAGTTCGATTCCATCGCGCAGAGATGGCGCGATGACTTTGCGCATGACGTCCTGACGTTTCACAACGTCAACCAAGGCAGCGTCTCCGCTTTCGTCCAGAAGCTCCATGAAGATCCGCCGGCCATCGGTCTTGAAGCTCGTACTGGTGAAGGGATAGTCCTTGCCCAGCCGCTCATGAAGTTCCGCGATGGTCCGTCGGATCAGGTTGAGTGGTACGCCACATGCAACAAACGTGCGTATGAAGCGGAGTTCGATGAGGTCGCGGAAGCCGATCCCATCAATTTCCGATCCAGCCCACTGCGACGACCAGAGGGGCGGATGTTCCTGGACATTGCCGTGACGTCGGCTTTCGTATCCCTTGATCCAGCGCCTGAGCTCGGATGGTTTGCCGCCAATGAAGCGCGCGGCATCGGCGTACGAATAGAGGCCGAGACCAAGGCTGTCTGGAGCTGGCAGGGCGATTCCCATTCGGGTGAGTCTACCCAATGTAGGAGAAACAACGAGTGCGGAACTTCATCCTGTGCCATGGATGTCTCAGGCAATGAGACAGAAAGCACGCTTCGGCGTCCGCTGGCAATCTACAGCCAGTTCAAACCCGTCATGGAGTTAAGGATGGCGCGCCCGGAGGGATTCGAACCCCCGACCAATGGCTTCGGAAGCCACTACTCTATCCGGCTGAGCTACGAGCGCGTGGTGGAACCGCCGCGCCGTCGGCCAGGGCCGGGGCGGGCATCGCAACGCAATGAGGCGGTGCGGGATGGGCATTCTATCCAGTTTCGCCGCACAAATCTCCCCCCGCCGGCAAAGTCGCTCAGAAGGCACAGGAGTATCCTAGTGTCATGGCTGATACCCCTCTTTCCGCGCCGCATCCGGCGCCGACGCCGCGCTGGCGTCATTACTGGAGTCTGATGCGCGCCGATCGCCCGATCGGCACGCTGCTGCTGCTGTGGCCCACCTGGTGGGCGTTGTGGCTGGCTGCGGGCGGCCTGCCGCCGCTGTGGACCCTGTTCGTGTTCACCGCGGGCGTCTGGCTGACCCGCTCGGCCGGTTGCGTCATCAACGACTATGCCGACCGCTGGCTCGACCCGCATGTGGAGCGCACCAAGGCGCGGCCGCTTGCGACCGGTGCGATCAGCGGCCGGGCAGCGCTGGCGCTGTTCGCGGTGCTGATGCTGGTGGCCTTCGGCCTGGTGCTGACCCTGAACGGCCTGACCATCGCCCTCAGCTTCATCGGCGTGTTCCTGGCCGCCAGCTATCCCTACCTGAAGCGCTACACCCACCTGCCGCAGGTCTACCTGGGCATGTCGTTCGGCTGGGGCATCCCGATGGCCTTTGCCGCCGTGCAGGGCGAGGTGCCGATGCTGGGCTGGCTGCTGTATGCCGGCAACATCCTGTGGTCCACCGCCTACGACACCTGGTACGCCATGGTCGACCGCGAGGACGACCTGAAGATGGGTTCGCACTCCACCGCGATCCTGTTTGGCGATCTGGACCTGGTCATCCAGGGCGTGCTGTACGCGTTGTTCCTGGCCACGATGGCGCTGGTGGGCGTGCGCGGCGGGCTGGGCGGCTACTACCTGGCCGGCGTGGCGCTGGCGACGCTGCTGGTGGTGTACGAATTCTGGATCTGCCGCAACCGCGAGCGTGGGCCGTGCTTCAAGGCCTTCCTGCACAACAACTGGGTGGGTGCCGCGCTGTTTGCCGGTATCGCCGTGGATCTGGCGCTGCGTTGAGACGCGCAGCCGAGCGTGGGCTCGGCTCTACAGCTGACAGTGCTTCTGTAGCGCCCGAGCCCATGCTCGGGCGGCGGCGCACAGCGCCGGGCCTCCCGCCACCTACGACCAATAGGTGGCTGACAGCCCGCACCCCACCGCCCAGAATCGGGCCATCGAACCTGGGAGGGTAGGCGATGGCGTCGACGGCAGCAGTACAGGACGGCTGGATGGCGCGCGCAGCGTTGCGCTCGGCCGCCTGGGCGGAAAAATGGTTCCCCGATGCGTATGTGTTCGCGGTGCTCGGCGTGGTCATCGTCGCGGTGGCCGCGATCAGCTTTGGCGCGACCCCGCAGGCCACCGCCAGCGCCTTCGGCGACGGCTTCTGGAGCCTGATTCCCTTCACCATGCAGATGGCCTTCGTGGTCATCGGTGGTTATGCGCTGGCCACCGCACCGGTGGTCGCGCGCTTCATCGATTTCCTCGCCCGCGTCCCGCGTACCGGTCGCGGCGCCGTGGTGTACGTGGGCCTGGTCAGCATGCTGGCCTCGCTGCTCAGCTGGGGCTTCTCGCTGGTGTTCGGCGGCCTGCTGGTGCGTGCGCTGGCCCGCCGCACCGAACTGCGCATGGATTACCGCGCTGCCGGTGCCTCTGCCTATCTGGGCCTGGGCGCGGTGTGGGCGATGGGCCTGAGTTCGTCGGCTGCGCAGCTGCAGGCCAATCCGGCCAGCATGCCGCCAGGGCTGGTGGAGATCACCGGCGTGCTGCCGTTCACCGAAACCATCTTCCTGTGGCAGTCGATCGCGCTGACCTCGGTGCTGATCCTGGTCTCGCTGCTGATCGCCTGGCTGACCGCACCGGCCGCCGGCAGTGCGCGTACCGCCGAAGATTTCCCCGGTGCCGCCCAGGCCGAACCGGAGCCGCTGCAGCGCCGCACCCGGCCGGGCGAGTGGCTGGAATACAGCCCGTTGTTGACCGTGCTGCTCTCGTTGCTGGCCTTCGGCTGGCTGTTCAACGAGTTCGCCAACAAGCCCCTGGTCAGCGCCATCGCCAACCTCAACACCTACAACTTCATGTTCATCTCGCTGGGCCTGCTGCTGCACTGGCGCCCGCGCAGTTTCCTCAACGCGGTGGCCAAGGCGGTGCCGAGCACCACCGGTGTGCTGATCCAGTTCCCGCTGTACGGCGGCATCGCGATGATCCTCACCCACGCCGCCGGTGGCGATGGCGAGACCCTGGCGCATCGGCTGTCGAGCCTGTTCGTGCACGTGGCCAGCACCGATACGTTCGCGCTGGTGATGGGCGTGTACTCGGCGGTGCTGGGCTTCTTCGTACCGTCCGGTGGCGGCAAGTGGATCATCGAGGCACCGTACGTGATGCAGGCCGCGAACGAGTTGAAGGCGCACCTGGGTTGGGCGGTGCAGGTCTACAACGCGGCCGAAGCGCTGCCGAACCTGATCAACCCGTTCTGGATGCTGCCGCTGCTGGGCGTGCTCGGCCTGAAGGCCCGCGACATCGTCGGCTTCACCTTCATCCAGCTGCTGGTGCATATCCCGCTGGTGCTGGGCCTGCTGTGGCTGCTGGGGATGACGCTGGCGTATGTGCCGCCGGTGATGCCGTAACGCAAACCCGGGGGCATGTGGGGTCAGAGCCTCTCCGCTGGAGAGGATCCGACCCCAGGGTCAGATCCCAGGGTCAGATCCCTTTCGAAGGAAGGGCTCTGACCCCGGAGACCCTCAGCCAGCCGCCGCCTGCTTCTCGATCTCGGCCCTGCGCAGCAGGAAGCGCTGCAGCTTGCCGCTGGGCGTCTTCGGCAGTTCCGCCACGAACGCCACCTGCCGCGGGTAGGCATGGGCGGACAGCCGGCGCCGCACATGCTGCTGCAGTTCCTGTGCCAGCGTGTCGCTGGCGATGAAGCCATCGCACAGGACCACGAATGCTTTGACGATCTCGGTGCGCTCCGGATCCGGCACGCCGATCACCGCCGTCTCCGCCACCGCAGGGTGTTCCATCAGCACGCTCTCCACATCGAATGGACCAATGCGATAGCCCGACGAGGTGATCAGGTCGTCCGACCGGCCGATGAAACTGATCGAGCCGTCGTCCTCGCATTCCACCGAATCGCCGGTGAGGTAGTAGCGATCACCCAGCGCCGGTGTGTCGGCACCGTAGTAGCCGGTGAACCACATGATCGGCGACTGCCGCAGGTCCACGGCGAGGATGCCCGGCGTGCGCGGTGGCAGTTCGTTGCCGGCATCGTCCAGTACCGCCACGCGGTAACCGGGCATCGCAACGCCCGATGATCCCGGCCGCACGGCATGCTCCAGCGCGTGGTGGTTGTTGACCACCATGCCGGTCTCGGTCTGGCCATAGTGATCGAGCACCGTGGTGCCCAGATGGGCAGTGAACCAGCGCGCGATCTCCGGGTTCAGCGGTTCGCCGGCGCTGCTCACCACCCGCAGCTTGCCCTTGATGGCAGCGCTGGCCTCGGGGCCGGCGGCGATGATCTGCCGGTACGCTGTGGGCGAGCCGGCAAGATTGGTGACACCCAGCCGCGTGACGATGTCGTTCAGTCCCTGCACGCTGAAACCGGCTTCGCTGAAGGTGGTGGCCTGGCCCAGCAGCAGTGGGCCGATCACCGCGTAGTACAGCCCATAGGCCCAGCCGGGATCGGCGATGTTCCAGAACACATCGTCTGCGCGCAGGTCTACGGCCAACTGCATGTAACTGGCAAAGGCCAGCAATGCGCGCAGCGGCACCGGCACGCCCTTGGGACTACCGGTGGTGCCGGAGGTGGACAGCAGTGCCATCAACGCATCGCCGCGCAGCATCACCGGCGCGAAGTCGGGCGTGGCATCGGCGCTGCGTGCGCTCCAGTCGATGTCGCCGGCACGCAGCGCCTGTCCGGATGCCAGGATCGTGGCGACCTGCGGACAGCCATCGACCTCGTCCAGCTTGCTGCGGTTTGCGCTGTCGGTCACCACCAGTGCGGTGCGTCCGGTGTTCAACCGGGTTTCGATGGCCTTGGGGCCGAACGCGGTGAACAGCGGCTGGTAGATCGCGCCCACCCGCCAGGTGCCGAGGATGGTCGCCAGCAGATCCGGTGTACGCGGCAGCAGGCCGGCCACCACATCGCCCCTGCCGATGCCCTGCGCGGTCAGCACCTGGGCAACCCGCGCGGAGGCGTCGCGCAGGTCCTCGAAGGTGTACCGGTGCAGGGCGCCGTGGGCATCCACCCAGCGCAGTGCCAGCGCATTGCGGCCACAGTGGCGGTCGCAGCACTCCACGCAGGCATTGATGCCGGCCTGCAGGTCACCGTGCAGCTGCCGTTGCCCGTGCTCGATGCTGAAGCCGGCCAGTGCCTGTTCGTAGGTGGGGCGTGCTGCGGTGTCGCGGGCCATGCGCATCTCCGGGGTGATGTCATTCCGACGATAGGCGGCGGCCCGGCATGCTGCAAATGGGACCATAGGCGTAGGCCGTCCCTGCGCGCGCTGCGGGGGGCGGACGCTGAATGCGTGCGTTTGCGGCTGCGGCATGAGCACATGCCAAACCCGCATGAATTCTTCAGTGCCTTGTGCCGCAAGGGCTGCCGCCGGTTCATTCACGCGCGTACACATCGGTGTAGCCCGCTGACAACGCATGGTTAACCAATCGCTGCCGACGATGGCCCCGTCCACCGCATTCCGCGCGTGGCATTTGGAGATCGGACATGGCACAGCAGAACCAGAACCCGAACCAGAAGCAGCAGGGCCAGCAGAACCAGCAGGATCAGCAGCAGGGGCGCGGCCGCGACCAGCAGCAGCAACAGCAGCAGGAACAGCAGAAGCGCAACCAGAACCAGCAGCAGGGCGGGCAGGACGAGGAAGAGTGACCCTGGCAGCCGCCATCCATCACCGACGAAGCCCCGCCCCGTGCGGGGCTTCGTTTATTCGAGCACGCCGATCCGCTGCAGCACCGCCGCTGCGGCCATGTCATTGGGATTGGTACCGGGCAGGCCCTGCGGAACCTCCAGGCCCATGCCGCGATACAGGTCTACCCAGTGCTGGGAGATCTCACCGGTCTGCGGGTTGCGGAAGTTCATCGGCTGCAGCGCGAACACATGGTGCGCACGGAACGCGCGTTCGATGAAGTCCGAGCAGTAGTAACTGTCGTCGTTCAACACGTAGGTGGTGTTGTACGGTTTGCCCAGCATCTTGCGCGCGGTGGCCACTGCATCGGTGATGGCATTCCCTGGCGGTGCGCGCAGGCGATAGACCACGATCTGCCGCTGCTTGCCACGCGCATCCTCGCGGAACTGGTCCAGCGTCTGCCGGCGCGAGCCCTTCTCATCGGCATGCAGCACCTCCCAGCCCTGCGGCACCGACGCCACCAGCGCGACATGGTCGAAGCTGGGCGCCCCTTGCTTTCCTGTCGCATCGTCGATGGCCGCGCTCAGGCCGGCATGACCCGCAGTGACGAACAACAGGTCGCCTTCACGGACCTCGATGGCCATCGCCACGGCTGGCCACAGGGCGGGCAGCAGCAGGCCGATCAGGAACAGGAGGCGGCGCATGGGCATCTCGGACAGGCGGAAAGGCGCGATTGTAGGCGGCAGGATAGGATGGCGCGACCCAACCGGAATCAGGACGATCCCATGAAGCCCCGCCGTTCCCTTGCGCTGCTCGCGCCCGCCCTTGGCCTGGCGCTGTCCGCCTGCGCGCCTGCGCCACAGCCCGCGCCTGCTGAGGCCACGGCTCCTGCAGCGGCACCTGCCAGCACAGCGACGGCGGTGGAACCCGCGCCCGCAGTGGCGACCGCGGCGTGCCCCCATCCCACGTTCGATACCTTCCTGGAGCATTTCGGCAACGAGATCACCCTGCAGGAAAAGGCCACGGCCGATCCGCTGCTGGACAGCTACGTCGACGCTGGCGCCGAGCCTGAGCCGCGCACAGTGGAACGCCCACTCGCATTGGCCGATGTCGAATGGCCGGTGATGCCCGATCCAGCCGGGCTGGCCGGGCAGGGCCGGGAGATGCAGGTGACAGCCTTGGCCGATGGGCAGATGCAGGTGCAGATCCGCACGCCCGACAGCAGCGACCAGCAGACCTATACCTTCGCGCAGAAGCCGTGCTGGACACTGGTCAAGCGCGAAGACGAGTCGATCTGAGGCCAGATCGGGACAGGCGCGGACTACCGGCGGCTGCTAGGCTCGAAGCCCGATCAAGGCACGGAGACGCCGATGCAGGCCCGCAGGATGCGCACCACTACCGTCGTCATCGCCACGCTGTGGGCGATGACCACCTCCCTCGGCGCGCACGCGCAGTCGCTGCACGCCGATGACCGCGCTTACTTCCCCAGCGCCGCCGCCGAACAGACGGCACGTGCCATGCTGGGCGAGCGCGTTGAGGCATTGCAGCGCGCCACGGCGGACGAGCCGGCCACGCGCTTCCGCCAGGCCGAAGCGCTGCAGGCACAGTGCCTGCGTCACCATGCGTATCTGCATCTGCAGGCCGCGCGCAATGCACGCGATCGTCGCCCGGCGCAGGCGCTGGACCAGGTGATGGGGCTGTGCAGCCGTATCGCGCGCACCGGCAGGGCCGCCCTGCGTGAGGCGCCGGCGGATGCCCCCTGGCTGGCGTCCTATGGGTTCCTGCGCGCCCGCGCGCTGCAGGAAGCCGCGGCGCCGGCCAATCCGCAGCTGGATGATGCCGTGGATACGCTGGCCGATCCGGCACTGGATACGTTCGCGCGCCTGCGCCGGCAGATCATGCACAGCGCGGAATTCCCCCGTATCGAGGGTGCTGGCCGCAGCTGGGATACCGGCGCCGACAAGCAGGCCCTGGCCCAGCACCCGGACCGTGCGCTGCGTGAGGCCGGGTGGAAGGGATACTGGCAGGGCATGCAGTCGCGCCGCGAGCCGATGGCGTCGGTACTGCTGGGCCTGGTGCAGGTGAATGATGCCGCCGCGCGTCTGCAGGGCGACGGCTCGGCCACCGCACGTGGCTATCGACGCATGGGCATGGATACGCAGACGGTCGACGCGACGCTGGCGGCGATCGAGCGCCACGCCGCAGACCGTCGTGACTACCAGGACATGCTGCTGCAGCATGCCGGGCGCAGCGGTGTGGTGTCGCCGCAGCTGTGGGATACCACCGTGCCGGATGCCGGCTACATCCCGCCGGTGCTGACCCTGGAGCAGCTGCGCGATACCGCGGCCGACGCCATGCAGCCGCTGGGGCCGGAGTATGTCGCCGAGCTGCGTGCGCTGCTGGATCCTGCGCACAAGCGCATGGATCTGGCCACCGTACTGGGCAGTCGCAGCCAGGACGCGTTCCATGTGTTCGCACCGGGCACGCCGGCGCTGCTGTTCGTCGGGCTGCGCAGCGGCGATCTGGAAAGTGACGTGGAGATCGCCCATGAAGCAGGGCACGCCATGCATGGGCAGTGGATGCTGCGCGGGCATGCCTCGCCATTGCATCTCAATGGCAGTGCGTGGATGACCGAGGCGTTCGCCATCTACAACGAGCTGCGCTTCCGTGACCAGTTGTACCAGCAGGCGCAGGACCCACGCGCCAAGGCGTATTACCTGAAGTCGCTGCTTGACGACATGGTGTTGCAGCTGTTCACCTCCTCCGAGGAAGCACAGCTGGAGCAGTCGATCTACCAGGGCGTGGCCAGCAATACCCTGGGCACCGCCGACGATCTGGACGCACTCACCGGCCAGGTGCTGGCGCGCTACGGCCAGCAGCCGCAGCGCTACCCGCAGCTGCGCAGCAGCTGGATCGGCAAGCGCCTGATGTATGACGACCCGCAGTATCTGGTCAACTATCTCTACGCCGGATTGCTGGCAGTGCAGCTGTATGTGCAGGACCAGCAGGACCCGGAGGGCTTCCGCCAGCGCTATCTGACTGTACTGGGTGAGGGCTTTGACCGCGCACCGCAGGAACAGGTCGCGCAGTTGCTGGGTCATGCACCGGACTGGCCGGCACTGGTCGATGCGGATCTGCAGGTGTTCGCGCAGAACGCTGCCCGGCTGCAGGCGCTGTATGCGCAGATCGAGGCAGGGCAGGGCACATGAGCCGGGTGCCGCAGGCGCGCGTTGCCAGACCGTGGGCATGGCTTGCATTGCTGCTCTGCCTGCTGCCGCTGCTGGTACTGGCGGCAGCCCCGATCCCTGCGTTGAATGACCCGGTGGTGGACACCGCCGATGCGCTGTCGGCCAGCACCCGTGCCACGCTGCGTGAGCAGGCCTTGCAGCTGCAGGCGCGCAAGGGCGCGCAGCTGCAGGTGCTGGTGGTGCCGAGCGTTGGCGAGGAAGGCATCGAAGCCTATGCGCAGCGCGTCTTCGACCAATGGCAGCTAGGCCGCGCCGGTGTCGATGATGGTGTGCTGCTGCTGGTGGCGGTGCAGGATCGTCGCGTACGCATCCAGACCGGTTATGGCCTGGAAGGCACCATTCCCGATGCGTATGCCGCGCGCATCATCGACAAGGCGATCGTACCGCGCTTGCGCGAGGGAGACCTGGACCAGGGCGTGCTGGACGGCACCGCGGTGCTGGTGGCGCTGGTCGATGGCGAGCAACTGCCGGCCTGGGAAGATTCATCGGCACGCAACGTATTGCCGCCGGATTGGCGCACGGGGGATTCGGTCGTTGCGCTGACGTTGCTGGCGGGCTTCCTGGCCGGTCTGTGGCGATCGCCACCGCGTCTGCTGGCGACCCGCACCGAAGCCGATTTCACCGGTAACCGCCGCGAGCGGCGGCGCAAGGCACTGGCAGCCAATGCGGCGATGCCCAGGCCGACGTGGCCGACCTTACCTGCCTGGGGCCGGCCGCTGCTGGTGACGGCGCTGATTGCTGCGGGACTGCTGTCTGCGACGCTGCTGTTGCCGCGCCACGTGCTGCCGGCGCTGTCCTTCGTGCTGCTGCCCGCCGTACCGGTGGCAACCCTGCTGGGCTGGTGCTGGCATCGCAGCCGCGGCGTACGCATCGTGCTGTACGGCATGCTGGCCGTCAGCACCGGCTTCTTCGCGGTGATGCTGGTGCGTGGCCAGTTGCCGCCCAGCCTTGCGCTGCACACGCTGCTGAACCTGGCGGTCGGCATCGCCGCCATGCTGGTGTTCTTCCTGGTGCAGGCCGGTCGCGCGCGCTGGCGGAAGAACCGCAACAGCTTCGCGATCCGCCTGGTGGTGCTGATGCTGCTGACCGCTGGCTATGCGCTGGGCGCACTGCTGGCCATCGACCGTGCCGGCGATGAGAACGCCCGCGTACTGACGACGATCGTGTCCAGCGTCGGCACGCTGTTCCTGTATTTCATCTGGGTGTTCACCCTGCTGCCCGGCGAAAAAGCCCGCGGCGGCCGCGGTTCGTCCAGAGGCTACCGTTCCTCGTCCAGCAGCTCCTCGTCCAGTTCGTCCTCGAGCAGTTCCAGCGACTGGTCCGGTGGGGGTGGCCGCAGCGGCGGCGGTGGCGCCTCGGGCAGCTGGTAGCTCAGGCCGCTCGCACCCGCCAGCCAAGCGCGGCATCATGCAGTTCACCGCTGCCGCTCACATCGCCCACCTGCAGCTGCAGTCCCTGCGCGTTGGGCAGGTCCTTCTGCTCGGGGAACCAACGGCGATCGGCGGCAACCACGATCAGCAGGCCCTCGTCATCGCCCATCGGTGCGAACTGCGGCGACGGCGGGCTGATCGGCTGCAGGCCGAAGCGCTGGCTGGACTGTTCGCGCACCGCATCGACATCGTGGCTGGGCAGGCCAACTTCGCTCAGGCAGGTCAACTCGCTGCCATGGAAGGCGCCCCTGCGGTCGCTGGCCGGCAAGCGCCTGCGGCCGATCAGTTCCAGGATCAGGCCATCGGGTCCGGTGAAGTACACCGACTGCGATTGCCAACTGCTTTCCAGTGCGAAGTAATCGAGGCCTTCCGGGTTGCGTTGGAAGGGCGTGCGTGCACGCAGCCAGCTCATGGCGTCGGCGAAGCGGTTGTCCGGCACATTGAAGGCCAGGTGCACGCCGCCGACAGGGTGGTCGCCGGCAGGATGCAGCTGGATCGTGCTCCAGCCGATGCGGACCTGGTCACCGGCCACCTCCAGTTGCAGCACGTCGCGGAAATAAGCGGCAACGCGGGTGACGTCGGATACCGGCAGGGTGAGGTGCAGCAGGCGCATGGTCGATCCTCCGTGTAACGCTGGGTGCAGTGTAGTCCCGCGCACCTTCGCGCCGCGTCATCACCTGCGCAACGAATCGTTGCTGCAAACCGCCGACGTCAAACCGTGCTCGACAGCGTCTACCGCAGTGCCTCACCGAAAAAGCGCACCGCATCTTCCACCACCACGGCGTGCGTCTGCTCCTTCGGTACCGCCGTCATGCACAGCGCCTGCAGCCGCTCCTTCGCCAGCGGCGTGCAGGCAGACAGGAAATCATAGTGGCCAACACCGGGCAGCGCGTGCCGCGTTGCCTTCGGAATCAGCGCCGCCGCCACATCACCGTTGGTCGCTGGTGGCGCCACCTCATCAGCAGCGCCCAGTACGATCGCCACCGGCTGCTGCAACGCCTTCAGCTGCTCCGGTTCGAATGCCTGCACGACGGCGGGCGCCAGTACGAACACGGCGCGGACACCGGGAATCGAACGATCATCCTGCGCGCGTTGCACGTAGGGCTGCAGTTGCGGTGATGCCGCCGCAGCAAGACGCGCCTCCATCGTATGTGCGGCCGCTTCCTGCTGCGGTCTGCATACGCCGTCGTCCGCGTGCGCCTTGCAGAACGCCAGCAGCCGCGCCATGTCTGGCCGCGCGCCGGCGCTGAGCAGTGCGGTGAAGCCACCGGCGGAATAGCCGACCACGCCCAGCCGCGACGCATCAATGTGTGGTCCCAACTGCGGGTCGGCCTGCACTGCAGCCAGCGCGGCCTTCAGGTCGTCGGCGCGCAGCCAGGTCAGCACGCTGCCGGCCAGCGTCATCTCATCGGCGCCATTGTTGCCGGGGTGGTCCACGGCGATCACCAGGTAGCCCGCACGCGCAAGCGCAGTGCCCAGCCACCCCATCATGCGCGCGGTGCCGCCATTGCCGTGCGACAGCAACAGCGTCGGCAGGCGCCCGCTGGCGATGGGGGCGTCCTTTGCCGCGCGCCCCACCTCGAACAGCGGCGCATCCGCTGGCCCGATGCTCAGCGACGTTTCCTGGCTGCCAGGGCTTGCCGGGTACCACACGGTGAAGCGCAGCACATCGCGGTGCGCGCCATCGCGTATCGCCGCGCTTTCCAGCGTTGTCACGCCGTGGCGTTCACCGGCGATGAGGGGAGTCGCCGCCATCGCCATCGGCGCCAGCGAAGCCAACAGCAGGGCCAGCATCCATCGCGTCGCATGCATCGTCAGTCTCTCCGGGTCAGGCAGGGCGTTGATCGACCGGCAGCCAGATTTCCACGCCACCGTGGCCGCTGTGCTCGTCGAAGCGGGTGTCGTAGCGCTCAAGGTCCGGCGCGTTGGCCAGGCTGAGGTGGTTGGCAGGCAGGTACTGGTCCAGCAGCCAGAACCAGGTCGAGCGGATGGTGGAGATATGGCCGCCATGCCAGGCCGCCAGGTAACGGCGCGCAGGCACGTCCACCCGCTTCCAGTGTGCCGGGACCGACGGCAGGGCATTCACCGGCAGCGCGGCGATGTAATCGAAACCACCCTCGTCGTCGCTGTTGCAGCACACACCGAAACTGACCGGTGCCGGCGTTGGCCATTCGCGATTGAGCTGTGCCCACTGCCCGGGAATCGCACCACCGCTGTCGCGGGTGTGGCGCATGCCGATGCCGGCTACCTGGAACGGTGTGCAGTCGATCAGCCTGGGCGCCTCGCTGCAGGCCTGTGGTGCATCGTCGAGGCGGATCGCGTGCACCAGCGACAGCTCCGCCAGACCGCGCTCGCGTACGCGCTCCGGGGTCTGCCCGAACTGCTCGCAGAAGGCACGGGTGAACGCGGCATGCGTGCTGTAGCCTGCTGCCAACGCCACCTGCAGGATGTCGCCTGCGCCGTTGGCCAGCTGCTGCGCAGCGGTGGTCAGGCGCCGTCCGCGCAGGTAGCGCACCACCGACGTACCGGTGCGGGCCTGGAACAGGCGCGACAGATGGAATGGCGACAGTCCGGCGGCAGCCGCGATGTCGGCCAGCGCCAGCGGCTTGTCCGCATGGCTTTCGATGTACCACAACGCTTTGCCTGCCGCGCTCATCGCGCTGTTCCTTGTTCGAATGCCGGGCAGCGTAACGGATCGACAGGGTGGGGCGCTTAGCAGTTCTTGCGGTGGCGGGGCTTTGCGTTTGCCGTTGTACCGGCAACAATGCGGCCTTCATGGACACGATGAAGGCCAGGGACATGCCAGAAGTCACCGCTATCAGCCAGACCGCGCAGATCGACGCATGGTGATGATCATTGCGATTGCCCTGCTGCCGGCGCTGCTGCCACTGGCGCTGCTGGTGATCATGTGGCGGCGGGCGCCGCGCTGGCGCGGGGACCCCTGGCTGTACCGTGTGATGTTCTCATTGCTGGCAGCACTGCTGGCGCCCACGCTGTTGATGGCAGGCCATGGCGGCCTGCCGTGCCCCACCATCGGTGGCCTTGTGCTGGTACTCATGGACCTCGAGTGGATCGGCCAACTGCAGATGAACCTGATTGCCTTTGGAACCGAAGACACTGCCATCCTCTCCGCGCCTTTCCTGTTCGTTTTCGCGCTCGCACTGTTCATCCCGCTGCGCACGGTGCGGCCAGCCACCTTCGGCTTCGACGACGACGCTGCCGGGTAGCGCACGCCCGGTACGGGCGGCACCCGCACCGTAACCGCTGCAACTGTCGTCTCCACGTCATCGCTGCTTCACATCCCGCCCCGAGACTGCGCGCCTTGTCCAGGTCCCACCTGGCCCTGCCGTGCCTTCCCGGAGTCCTGCCGTGCATCGTTCGAAGCTGTCGCGTTCCATCCTCCTCGCCCTTGGTCTGGTCAGCGCAGGAGGCGCGATCGCAGCAGATGCCGGAACGGCAGACACCAGCAGCAGTAGCAGCCACACCGCACCCACCCAGCTTGACGCGATGCTGGTCACCGGTACCCGTGCCTCCAACCGTACCCAGTTTGAAACCCTGGCGCCGGTGGACGTGTTCACCAAGCAGGACATCCAGTCGGTCGACTCCACCGACCTGAAGGACGTGCTGGCGCAGCTGGTGCCGTCGTTCGTGGTGCAGCGCCTGCCGATGGCCGATGGTCAGGTGTTCGTGCGCCCGGCCACGCTGCGTGGCCTGTCGCCGGATCAGACGCTGGTGCTGGTCAATGGCCGCCGCTTCCATCGCAGTGCCCTGCTTGGCAACCGCGGTGCGCAGGCCGCCGACCTGGCGCAGATTCCGACCAGTGCCATCAAGCGCATCGAAGTGCTGCGTGATGGTGCGTCGGCGCAGTACGGCTCGGATGCCATTGCCGGCGTCATCAACATCATCCTGGAAGACAGCCCCGGCACCGAGATCACCGCCGGTTATTCGCAGTACGCGCAGGGCGATGGCGGCTCGCGCGACTTCAGTGCGCGCACCGGCTGGGCGCTGGGAGACTACGGCAGCCTGGCCCTGTTCGCCGAATCGTCGAATTCCGATGCCACCTCGCGCACCCGCCAGCGTCCGGATGCCATTGCCTTCCAGGCCGCGCACCCCGAACTGCAGGTGCCCAACCCGGTGCAGCGCTGGGGCCAGCCGGAGCTGGAAAGCCGCCGCGTGGGCTTCAACCTGAAGGCCAATGCCAGCGACACCCTGGAGCTGTATGCCTTCGGCCTGTACAGCCACAGCGATGGCGTCAGCGATTTCAACTGGCGCAACCCGGATACCACCACTGGCGCGTACCGTACGACCAGCATCTTCCCCGGCTGGAACCTGCGCTCGATCTACCCGGTGGGCTTCAGCCCGCAGTACGGCAACACGCAGAACGACCTGCAGCTGGTCGCCGGCCTGCGCGGTGAGATCACCCCCAGGCTGCGCTGGGACCTGAGCGCCTCGTATGGCCGCAATGCCATCGACTACAGCCTGGACAACTCGATCAATGCCTCGCTGGGCCCGGACAGCCCGACCTCCTTCGACCTCGGCCGGCTGACCCAGACCGAGAAGAACGCCAATGCGGACTTCAACTACGAATGGGACGTGGCCGCGCTGTCGAAGCCGATCAACGTCGCCTTCGGTGCCGAGTTCCGCCAGGAGACCTACCAGGTGCGCGCCGGCGACCCCGCCTCGTATGCAGTGGGCCGTGGTGCGGCAGCGGGCCTGGAGGCCAACTCCAACGGCGCGCCGGGCTTCTCGGCCAGCCAGGCCGGGCAGTGGAGCCAGCGCAGCAAGGCCGCCTACGTGGACATGGAAGTACCGTTGGGCGAGCGTTGGAGCATCGGCGCGGCGGGTCGCTATGAAGACTTCTCCAGCTTCGGCAGCACGCTGGATGGCAAGCTGTCGGCACGTTTTGCGATCACCCCGGACGTGGCGCTGCGCGGAACGCTCTCCACCGGCTTCCGCGCGCCCACCCCGGCCCAGCTCAACACCACCAGCACCACCCAGGGCCTGGACACGCGTACGCTGCAGATCTTCACCAGCGGCCGCCTGTCGCCCAGTGATCCGTTGGCGCAGCTGCTGGGTGCCAAGCCGCTGACCCCTGAGGAATCGCGCACCGCCTCGCTCGGCCTGAGCTGGCGCACCGACCTGGGCCTGTCCGGGTCGGTCGACGTCTACCGGATCACGCTCAGCGACCGCTTCAGCCAGTCGGCCAGCTTCGCCATTCCGGCCGGCACGCCCAACCCGCTGGGCTATACCTCGGTGAACTACTTCACCAACGATTTCGACACCACCACCACCGGCGTGGACGTGGTCGGCAACTACCTGCGCGATCTCGGCGCCGGGCGCATGACGCTGACCTTGGCTTACAACTACAACCAGACCCGCGTCGACAACGGCAGCACCTCGGTGGCGACCAACGAGACCCAGCGCGTGCTGTTCGAAGACCGCCTGCCCGAGCACAAGGGCAGCTTCACCGGCAGCTGGGACGTCGGCGCGTGGTCGTTGATGGCACGCGTTCGCTACTACGGCAAGTGGACCGACTCCACCGGCAATGCAACGGGCGATATCTACCAGCAGTTCGGTGCAATGACCTTCCTCGACCTGGCGGTGGGCTATCGCATCAACGAACACCACAGCCTGCGCGTGGGCGCAGACAACGTGTTTGATCGTTACCCGGATGAAGCCACGTTCCAGGCCAGCCGCGGCCTGATCTATTCGCGCAACGCCCCGTATGACACCGACGGCGCCAATGTGTACGCGCAGTACCGGCTGACCTTCTGATGGACAGCCGCCGTCGTTCCCTGCTGCGTGCGGGTGCGCTGTTGCCGGCCAGTGCGGCGCTGGCCGCGCTGGCTGCTCCGGCAGCCGCGCGCTACGCTGTGCCGATGGACATTCCCGCACCTTCCACGACGCCGCACGTGCTGGCCCGTGACGAGTCGTACTGGTCCGCCGTCGCCAGCCATTTCGACATCACCGATGAAGTGAACCACCTGGAGAATGGCTACTGGGGCGCGATGGGCAGGCAGACCCTGGCCAGCTACCAGCGGCACACCGCCGAAGTGAATCGCGGCAATGCCTGGTACGGGCGCCATGCGTTTCCCGCGCAGTACATGGCGGTGCATCGGCAGGTGGCCGACATGCTGGGCGTGGGCGCCGATGAGATCGCGCTGACCCGCGGCGCCACCGAGGCGATGCTGGCGCTGATCGGCGGCTACAACCGCCTGCAGCCCGGCGACCAGGTGCTGTACGCCGATATCGACTACGACAGCATGATCAACGCCATGCGTTGGCTGCAGCTGCGCCGTGGCGTGCAGGTCGAGCGCATTGCGTTGCCAGCAGTGCCAACCCATCAGCAGATCCTGCAGGCCTACGATGACGCATTCGCGCGCCTGCCGCGCCTGAAACTGCTGCTGCTGACCCAGGTCAGCCACCGCCATGGGCTGGTGCTGCCGGTGGCGGAGATCGCCGAGCGTGCGCGTGCACGCGGCATCGATGTGATTGTCGATGCCGCGCATGGCTTCGGCCAGATCGACTACGCGGTGCCGCAGCTGAAGGCCGATTTCGTTGGCATCAACCTCCACAAGTGGATCGGCGCACCGGTGGGCGTGGGCGCGATGTACGTACGCAAAGGGCGCGTGGCCGACCTGGATCCGTACATGGGCGAGACCAACGATGGTCGCGTCGGCAGCCGCGTGCATACCGGCACGGTCAACTTCGCCGCGTACCTGGCCCTGCCCGAGGCCATCGCATTGCACCAGCGCATCGGTGCAGCCAACAAGCAGGCGCGCCTGCGTTACCTGCGCGAGCGGTGGACGGTGCCAGCGCGGCAGATGGCGCATATCGACGTGCTGTCGTCGCCGGATCCGGCGTTGGCCAGTGCATTGGCCAGCTTCCGCCTGCGCGGCCATGCCTCGGTGGAAGACAACCAGGCGCTGCAGAGACGGCTGCTGGATGAGTATCGGATATTCACTACGCATCGCGATGGCCTGGACTCCGGCGCCTGCGTGCGGGTGACGCCATCGGTGTTCACCCGCCCCGCGCAGATGGATGCGCTGGTGCAGGCGCTGGCCGCACTGGCCTGAACGCCCGCCGCGTTGGTAGATGCCAACCTTGGTTGGCACCGCATCCACGCATGGCATGAACGGGCATTGCCAACCAAGGTTGGCATCTACCGAAACGGGCCCAGTAGATCCACGCCATGCGTGGATGCTCTCCGCCTACCGCTCGATCGCCGGCAACGCGTCGGACAACAACAACCGATCGATCCGCCGCAGCGCGTTCTCCAGTTGCCGCCGGTCGGCAGCCAATCCCAACGACAGCCGCACGCCGCTCGCGAACGCTGCGCCCGGCGGACAGAACGCCGATGAAGGCGCGATCGCCAAGCCCTGCAGCTGCGCCGTCCGCACCAGCGTGGCGTCGGTCCATGGCGCGGGCACCCGGCACCACGCATGCAGCCCATCGGCGCGCTCCAGCAATGAAGGCGCCAGCAGATACCGCGCCATCCGCGTGCGCTCGCGTGCTTCCTCGCGCACCTGCACCAGCAGCGCCTGCGCCGAACCATCCAGCAGCAGCTGGCTGGCCAGCGCGGATACCAGCGGATGGCCCATCAACCGCGTGGCACGCAGTGCGGCAGCCATCGCTTCGGCGTGGGCGGCGCTTGGGCATTGCACGAACGCGGTACGCAGGCCGGGGCTGATCACCTTCGACAGCGTGGCTACATGGAACACGTGTCGAGGTGCCAGCGTCGCCAGCGCAATCGGCGCGGTGACGGCCAGATGCCAGTACGGATCGTCCTCGATCGCCAGCAGGCCTTCGCGCTCCAGCACCCGCGCCAGCGCCTCGCGCCGCACGGTGGGCACGGTCAGCGCCGTCGGGTTCTGGCAGGTGGGGTTGAGGTAGACCAGGCGCGCGCCACATTCCCGCGCCCGGCGGGCCAGCGCCTCCGGGCACATGCCCTGTTCGTCGCCCTCCACCGTGACCAGCCGCCGTCCCAGCGCGGCGGCGGCCTGCAGCAGGCCCGGATACACCAAGCGGTCGCAGAGGATCGCATCGCCCTCGCGTCCCTGGCTGACCAGGATCGCCGCCAGGGCCACCTGCGCGCCTTCGGTCAGCAACAGGCGTGCATCGTCCACCGTGCCCAGCATCGGCTGCAGCCAGCGCGCCGCCGCGTGGCGGTCGGTCGGATTGCCACCGCCCAGGTGATAGGTCATCAGGTTCGGCGCATTGCTACGCGCGAGCACCGCCGCTGCGCCTCGACGCAGCATGTCCGCCAGTGCATCGGCGTCGGGTACCGGCGGCACGTTCATGCTGAGATCGACGGCCTGATCAAAACCGGCCTTGGGCGGCGCGATGAAGCTGCCCTGTGGTCCGCGTGCTTCGATCAGTCCACGCTTGCGTGCTTCATCGAACGCACGGGTTACCGTGGTCAGGTCCACGCCCAGCTGCTGCGCCAACGCGCGCTGCGAGGGCAGCCGTTGCCCGGGCGCCAAGCCGCCGCGATTGATGGTGCGTTCCAGCGTGTTGACGATGCGCAGGTAGATCGGACCGCTGTGCACGTGCACGTCCTGCACCCAGCCCAGCCCTGCGACATCGGGTCGCGGCATGTACGGAGGATGTCGGGGCGTATCGTTGCTTCCAACGGCGGGAGCCTGTCCATAACCATCGGTCGGTTCGGACAGGTGACCGCCGTTGTTGTTTGTGGCGGCTGCGCCGGCCAGCATCGGTGATGTCATCGCGCGTCCTCAGCGCTTGGCCTGCCAGGGGCAGTAGCAGCCCACGGCAAGCAGTCCTTTCGGGCGCACGGTTTCCCCGCGCACCAGTTTGTCCAGCAACGGTTCGACGAAGCTGTTGGCCGAGTTGCAGACCATGCCGATGCTGTACGGGCCGGCATAGGCCAGGTGGCCCTGGCGGTCCCAGATCGCCACCGCCGGGCTGGCCGGAATGTTCTCGATGCCGTCGATGGTCGGCAGGGTGATGACCTTGTTGCGCAGCGGCTCGGGCAGTTCGCCTGCGGTGCCGGGGCGACGGATCGCATAGAAGTCGATGCCGGCGCGGCGGTACATGCTGATCAGGTAGCTGAGGTGCGCGCCGGTTTCGCGGTTGCACACGCCGCAGGCCGGGTCCCAGAAATGCACCACGCGGATGCGGCCGGTGTCGCCGGCCAGTTCCGCCGGCAACCGCAGCTGCGAGTCATCGAAGACGATGGCCTGTTCGGCGAACGTGGACTGCTCGCCATAGCCGAAGTACTGCCACAGTGCCGCCGCCACGCCGGCCATGAACAGGCAGGCGAGGGCGATCATCACCGGCAGCATCGAGCGGCGTGGACGCGGCGCGGCTGCGCCCATCAGGAGCCGTCCTCGCCGAACTTGTGCACGTACTGCTTGCGCATCTCGCGGCACGAATCGGCCTGGGCGCGGCGCTGGATCTCGCTGCGCGCCGCGTCCTCGCTGCGTTGCAGGCACTGTTCGATGGCGTGGCGCTCGGCGGCCTGCACATCCACGGTCTGCGGTTGCAGGCAGACCCACGCCAGGGCAGCCAGCATCAACACGACGAAGCCGCCGCAGCCGGCCATCACCAGGTGGAACTTCAGTTTGTCGGCGGCCATCTGCGGCACGTCCCTCGGTCCATACAGTGCATACAAGATATCATCTTGTATGGTTATGGCTCACGGGGTGGCTCAGACGATCGCCGAATGGCGCGCGTCGGGTGCCTCGGACAGAATCTCGTTCAGCTTGGCCAGCGCGCCGGCCAAGGCCTCCTGGTCCACGGCCCCGCCCAGCGACAGGCGGATGGCGTTGCCCGGTGGCGGTTCCTCCACGCTGAAGGCGTCGGAGCTGGCGATGCCCAGGCCCTGTTCCTGCGCGGCCTGGATCAAGCGGTACTGGTCCAGCCGCGGCGGCAAGGGCAGCCACACATGCAGGCCGGCCGGATGGGCCTGGCGGCGGGCGGGCAGATAGCGGGCGGCGATGGCCTGGCGCTCGCGCAGTTCCTGCTGGAAGCGCTGCACCATCGCCTGCGCCTGGCCGGTGCGGATCCAGTGCGAGGCCACGGCCACCATCGACTGGGTGGGCATCAGCGCGATCGCGCGCAGGGCGTCCAGTACCGGTTCCATCGGCTGCCCGGCCGGCACCACCAGGTAGGCCGTGCGCAGGCCGGGGGCCAGGCACTTGGACAGGGTGGAGATGTAATAGACCGGGCAGCCCCCGTCGGCCAGCGCGGCCAGTGGTGGGGCGGCATCGCCGGCCAGCAGCCAGTAGGGATCGTCCTCGACCACGGTCAGTTCGTGCCGCCGCGCCACCGCCAGCAGGGCCTGCCGGCGCTGTGCCGACATCGTCGCCGTGGTCGGGTTCTGGATGGTCGGCACCAGATACAGCAGGCGTGGCCGACGCAGCTGGCAGGCCTCTTCCAGGGCATCGGGCAGCATGCCCTCGGCGTCCATCGCCACCGGCACCACGCCCCGCTGCAGCACCCGCGCGGCGGCCAGCAGGCCCGGGTAGGTCAGCTGTTCGGCGGCGATCAGTTCGCCCGGCTGGGTGCGAGCCAGGATCAGCGCGCACAGCGCGGTCTGCGCGCCGGGGCAGATCACCACCCGCTCGGCGGCGACCGGGCCGAGGATCGGCGCCAGCCATTGCACGGCGGCCGCGCGGTCGTCGCGGCTGCCGGCGCCAACGTGGTAGCTCATCAGCTCGCCTTGGCCCAGCTGCTGGCCCAGGTGCTGGAACCCGGCTTCCATGCCCTGTGCGAACGGCGCGCTGCCCAGCAGCGGCGGGATGTTCATGCTCAGGTCGACCGAGGTGCTGCGGTTGCCGGCGGACATCGCAATGAAGGTGCCGCCCGCGCCCTGCGCGTCCAGCAGGCCGGCCTGGCGCAGTTCGGCGAAGGCGCGGGTGACCGTGGTCAGGTCCACCCCCACCTGCTGGGCCAGATCGCGCTGCGGTGGCAGGCGGTCGCCCGGGCGCAGCACGCCATCGTCCACCGCCTCGCGCACCTGCTGGGCGATCTGCAGGTACAGCGGTCCTGCGCCCTCACGGAACGGGCGGACCCAGGTCCGGTTGGGGTGTTTCAGGCGGCGGCCGGCAGCAGGAGGCGTCATCGGTCGGATTTTTCCATACTTGCAGATGCACAGGTCCATACAATGCTGTATCTTGTATGGGCTTGATTGGAGTGGTTCGCCTGCTTGTAGGCGACCTCGTACCCACAGTGTAGCCGCTCCACGCCCGGGCGCTGCGCGCAGGCGAGCCGGTCAAGCGCGCATCTTCAACAGGGTTGACCTCCAATGAATATCTGCTGGAACCGCATCCGCCTGGCGCTGGTCGCCCTGGCCTGCATCGCCCTGACGGGCTGCGACTGGGTGCTGCTGGATTCGAAGGGCATGGTCGGGATCGCACAGCGCGACCTGATCCTGATCTGCATCGGCCTGATGCTGATCGTCGTCGTGCCGGCCATCGTGCTGACCTTCGTGTTCGCCTGGCGCTTCCGCGCCGGTAATACCAAGGCCAAGTACACGCCGGACTGGTCGCACTCCACCAAGGTGGAAGTGGTGGTCTGGGGCGTGCCGTTGATCATCATCGCGGTGCTGGCGGTGATCGTGTGGAAGTCCACCCACGAGCTTGATCCGTACAAGCCGCTGGACGTGGCCGGCGAGCCGCTGCACGTGGACGTGATCGCCACCGACTGGAAGTGGGTGTTCGTGTACCCGGACCTGGGCATCGCCACGGTCAACCAGCTCAACTTCCCGGCCAACCGTGCGCTGGCGTTCAACATCACCTCCAACTCGACGATGAACACCTTCTTCATCCCGCAGCTGGGCGGGCAGATCTACGCGATGGCCGGCATGCGCACGCAGCTGCACCTGATCGCCAACGAGCCCGGCCAGTTCCGTGGCATGTCCGGCAACTACAGCGGCCATGGCTTCTCGAACATGAAGTTCATCGCCACCGCCAGCAGCAATGAAGACTTCGATCGCTGGGTGGCCGAGGTGCGAAGCGCACCGGATGCGCTCAGCTTCGATCAGTTCAAGGCGCTGGCCGCCCCGTCGAAGAACGCGCCGGTGCAGCACTTCTCCAGCGTCGAACCGCTGCTGTTCAAGAAAGTCATCGACCAGTTCATCGGTGTCGGTGAGAACACCGCTGCTGCGGCCCCGGCCGGTACGGCCGCCGGTGCCCAGGTTTCCCAGGAGTAACGAACATGTTGGGTAAATTGACGTGGGAGGCCGTGCCGCTGCACGAGCCGATCGTGGTGGTCACGCTGGCGGCCATGGTGCTGGGTGGCCTCGCGCTGCTCGGCGCGGTGACGTACTTCAAGCTGTGGGGCGTGCTGTGGCGCGACTGGTTCACCACCGTGGACCACAAGAAGATCGGCATCATGTACGTGGTCGTCGCGCTGGTCATGCTGGTGCGCGGCTTCGCCGATGCGCTGATGATGCGTGCACAGCTGGCGGCCGCCGGGCCGGGCAGTGATGGCTTCCTGCCACCGGAGCACTACGACCAGATCTTCACCGCGCACGGCGTGATCATGATCTTCTTCGTGGCCACCCCGTTCGTGGTCGGCCTGATGAACATCATCGTGCCGCTGCAGATCGGCGCACGCGACATGGCGTTCCCGTTCCTCAACGCCTTCAGCTTCTGGATCTTCGTGGTCGGCGCTGCGCTGATGATGATCTCGCTGGGTGTCGGCGAATTCGCCATGACCGGCTGGGTCGCCTATCCGCCGCTGTCGGGCATCGAATTCAGTCCAGGGGTCGGTGTCGATTACTACATCTGGGCGTTGCAGGCGTCCGGCATCGGTACGTTGCTGACCGGCGTCAACCTGTTCATCACCATCCTGCGCATGCGTGCGCCGGGCATGACGTTGATGAAGATGCCGGTGTTCACCTGGACCGTGCTGGTCACCAGCGTGATCATCATCGCCGCCTTCCCGATCCTGACCGTGGCCCTGGGTGCACTCACCCTGGACCGCTACCTGGACTTCAACTTCTACACCAACACATTGGGTGGCAACCCGATGATGTACGTGAACCTGGTGTGGGCCTGGGGCCACCCGGAGGTGTACATCCTGGTGCTGCCGGCGTTCGGCATCTTCTCTGAAGTGACCGCCACGTTCTCGCGCAAGAAGCTGTTCGGCTACAAGTCGATGGTCGGCGCCACCCTGGCGATCGGCATCCTGTCCTTCATCGTGTGGCTGCACCACTTCTTCACCATGGGCTCGGGTGCCAGCGTCAATGCCTTCTTCGGCATCATGACGATGATCATCGCCATCCCCACCGGCGTGAAGATCTTCACCTGGCTGTTCACCATGTACGGCGGCCGCGTGGAGTTCAGCGTGCCGATGCTGTGGACCATCGCCTTCCTGGTCACCTTCACCATCGGTGGCATGACCGGCGTGCTGCTGGCCATCCCGGGCGCGGACTTCCTGCTGCACAACAGCCTGTTCCTGGTCGCCCACTTCCACAACACCATCATCGGCGGCGCGCTGTTCGGCTACCTGGCCGGCTTCGTCTACTGGTTCCCGAAGGTGTTCGGCTTCACCCTCAACGAGCGCCTGGGCAAGTGGTCCTTCGCCTGCTGGGTGATCGGCTTCTACCTGGCCTTCATGCCGCTGTACATGCTCGGCTTCATGGGCATGACCCGGCGCATGAACCAGTACGACAACCCGGCGTGGACGCCGTACCTGATCGCCGCGTTCATCGGTGCGCTGTTCGTGTTCGCGGGCATCATCCTGATGCTGGTGCAGATCTACGTCAGCGTGCGTGATCGCAAGCGCAACCTCGACCTCACCGGCGACCCGTGGAATGCACGCACGCTGGAATGGGCCACGCCGTCGCCGCCGCCGTTCTACAACTTCGCCGTGGTGCCCAAGGCCGATGAGCTGGATGCCTTCCACGAAGCGAAGAAGCGCGGCCTGCCGCCGCCACCGAAGAAGTACGCGCCGATCCACATGCCGAAGAACACCGGCGTGCCGTTGATCCTCAACGTCTGGATCCTGGTGCTGTGCTTCGCCCTGGTCTGGCACATCTGGTGGATGGCCGGTGCCAGCTTCATCGCGATGATCGTCACCCTGATCGCGCGCTCCTACAACGAGGACGTGGATTACTACGTCAGCTCCGAGGAGGTGGCGCGTACCGAAGCGGCCAACCACGCCAAGCTGCAGGAGGCAGGCGCATGAACCTGTTGACCCGTCCGCAACTGGACAGCGACGCGCTGGTCCACGACGACCACCATGAGCACGACCACGCCCACGAACAGGGCGGCATGAAAGTGTTCGGCATGTGGGTCTACCTCATGTCCGACCTGGTGCTGTTCGGCTCGCTGTTCGCCTCGTACGCGGTGCTCAGCACCGCCTACGCCGGCGGCCCCACCGGCAAGGAGCTGTTCTCGCTGCCGTTCGTGATGGCCGAGACCTTCATCCTGCTGGTGTCCAGCATCACCTACGGCCAGGCCGTGCTGGCCATGCATCGCCTGGACAAGGCAGCGGTGCTGCGCTGGCTGGGCGTGACCTTCGTGCTCGGTGCCTCGTTCATCGGCATGGAGCTGTACGAGTTCTCGCACCTGATCCATGAAGGTGCCGGCCCCAGCACCAGTGCCTACCTGTCGGCGTTCTTCGCCCTGGTCGCTACCCACGGCCTGCACGTGGCCAGCGGCCTGATCTGGATGGCGGTGGTGATGCACCAGGTGTATCGCCGTGGCCTGACCCCGACCAACATCACCCGCGTGTCCTGCCTGAGCCTGTTCTGGCACTTCCTGGACCTGGTGTGGATCTGCGTCTTCACCTTCGTCTACCTGATCGGAGCCTTCTGACATGGCCCACGTCGAAACCTCGCGCGCCGGCAATGCGCATGGTTCCACCAAGTCCTACCTGATCGGCTTCGTGCTGTGCGCGCTGCTGACGGTGGTGCCGTTCGCGCTGGTGATGAACCCGGTGCTGTCGCGGCCGGTCACGCTGTTCCTGCTGGTCGGCTTCGCCGTCGCCCAGATCCTGGTGCAGCTGGTGTACTTCCTGCACATGGACCGCAAGTCCGAAGGTGGCTGGAACCTCGCCAGCTTCGTGTTCACTCTGGTGATCCTGTTCATCGTGGTCGCATTGTCGATCTGGATCATCTGGAGCATGCACTACCACATGATGATCAACTGACCGTGGCCGGGGCGATCGGCAAGGAGTGCGCGATCGCCCTGGCACCTCAGCCCTCTCTCCCCCCAGGGCAGGCCTGACCGAGACCGCGCCCACCTCGTGTTGGTGGTACCCGTGATGCGTGTTGCTTCCGTTGTTCGTTCCCTCCGCCTGCCGCTGCTTGCCGCAGGCCTGGCACTCGGCCTGCTGGCCGGCTGCAGCGCGCAGTCGCGCATGGATTTCTATTCCAAGGACATCGCCTGCGAGGAGCTCGGCCAGCACTGGACCATGCCCGACAGCGCCGGCACCCTGCGTGGCCCGAAGGACCTGCAGGGGCAGGTGACCTACCTGTTCTTCGGCTTCACCAGCTGCCCCGACGTGTGCCCGACCACCATGGTCGAACTGAGCCAGGTCAAGCACCTGATGGGCAAGGATGCCGACCAGTTGCAGGTGGTGTTCGTCAGCGTGGACCCGGCGCGCGATACCCCCGAAGTCGCACACACCTACGTGCACGCGTTCGACCCGAAGGCGATCGCGCTGGTGGGCGATGAGGCGCAGCTCTCTGCAATGGCCAGCGACTTCAAGGCGTTCTACGAGAAAGAGCCCGGCCAGCTGCCGGACACCTACACGATGAGCCACATCGCCGGCGGCTACGTGTTCGACCGACAGGGCCGCCTGCGCCTGTTCGCCCCCTATGGCATGCCGGTGGAACAGCTGTTCTCGGACGTGCAGCGGCTGTTGCTGGAGCCGGAACATCCGGCCGCCGGCAGCGAAGCACTGGCCGCGTGCAAGCTGCCGCACAACACCAGCCTCGCCGCCCGCTGAGCGACGCATCCGCTCCGGTGGGTGATGCCTGCTCCGGTGGGTGTCGACCTTGGTCGACACGATGTTCGCTCTGGCAGGTGTCGACCTTGGTCGACACGCGGTGAATGAATCTGGTGGGTGCCGACATCGGGATTCTGCTGTGTGCCGGCATCGCGAATCTGGTGGGTGCCGACCGTTGGTCGGCACGCCCTCCCGCTCGCCAATCCCCCGGCCGGCCAGGAGAGCCAACCGACCGGGGGCACCACGCAACGCCCTAGATCACTTCTTCTCTTCCCACTGCACCACGTCCGGCTCGGCCGCCTTGACGCCCGCGGTCGACAGCAGCCGGGTGCTCGCATCCAGCGCCGCGTTCACCGACGGGTACTCCACGATGGCCAGGCCTGCGGCCTTGGAGACCTTCACCACGGTGCCACCAGTGGCCTTCGCCGCGCGCTGTGCAGACGCCGCATCGGTAAAGAACACCTTCACCCGTGAGGTCGCCACCACCGGCGCACCATCATTGGATACCGCCGCCGCGAACTTGCCGGCACCGGCATCAGCACCGCCTGCTGCTGCACCATCCAGCGAACGCTTGCTGCGCGTGCTGGTCGTGGTCGCCGCGGCCTGCGGGGTGATCGTGAACTGACCGCCTGCGGCCTGCTTCACGGTGGTCGAAGGAGACAGCTGGAAACGCGCGCCGCCCACATCGAACGAACGGCCGGTGGCGGAGGCTTTCAGTTCCTGCGCATCCACGGTGGACAGGCTCCTGGCCGGTGGGGTCTGCCCCGAGCTCTGTGCCCAGGCAGGGGAGGTCATCGCCGCGAAGGCGAGCGTGCTCAACAGAATGGTCGTCTTCATCATCAGTGCCCCAGAACGCGGATCTTGAAGAATTCGAGGTTGCCGCGCGATGCAGCGTTCGCGGCCTGCCCCATGTCGGTTACTTCCAGCGTCCAGGTGCCGGTGGCGCTTTCATCCAGGAAGGCATTGCTGGACAGCAGATCCCAGTTGGTGAAGTTGCGCTGCACGCCACCCGTACCCGAGCCGATGGCGGTGAACGCCGGCTGCACCACGCTGCGCGTGCCACTGGGCGAAACCAGCACGAACTGCAGCTGGCGGGTGTTGCTGTGGTTGACCCGGAAGCCCAGCTGCACCGACTCGATGTTGCGTGCGCCATTGGCCACCTGGAAGGTCAACCGCGCGGCAGCGTTGGTGGTGTTGCCGATGGCAACGGTGCGCGTGGTGGTGCGCCAGCCGGTGTCCAGCAGCGGCCCCAGCGACTGGAAGGTCTCGGCGACCTGCACCGCACGCGCCGCATTGACCACACCGAAGCCGTACCAGTTGCTGTACGCGCGGTTGGCAGCGTTCACCGTCCAGCCCGGCACCAGCGTGCGACCGTCGGCCAGCGTCACTGCCGGCTGGTTCGGGTGGTTGCGGGTAGCGGTGGTGGCCAGGATGTACTTCACATCGCGGTAGGACAGGTTCGGATTCGCTTCCAGCACCAGCGCCGCCACGCCCGATACCATCGGCGCCGACGCCGACGTACCGTTCATCTTCGCGGTGTAGTTGCAGGTGCTGTCGATCGCCGACAGGTTGCTGTCCAGCGTGTTCTGGCGGTTGGTGTTCTTGTTGCTGCCCTGGGTGCAGCCGGTCACGTCGGTGGTGACGATGGCCGGATCGTACGCACGTGCCACCAGGTTCGGCGCGTACTGCGCCTGCAGGCCATACTCGCCGCCAAAGGCCGACACCCACAGTGCCGAACCGGTGGACGAGTACGACGAGCGCACGCCGTCGGCGCGCACTGCACCCACGGTGATCACGTTGAACAGGTTGTTGCGCGGATCGCGGCCGGCCGGCACGCAGCCCGTGTTGCGGTTCTTGGTATCGGTCGTGCAGACGTCCTGGGTCTGGCTGATCGAGGCGTTGTTGAAGTTGTTGCCGGCCGACTTCACGTAGATGCCGCCGCGGCCACCGCGGGTACCCGACAGTGCCTGCTCGTACGAACTCACCGTGTTCTGGCTGTAGGCCACGGGCAGGTTGGGGTTGCCCGGGCCCGCGCCCCAGCTGTTGTTGAACACCTGCACATCGGCCGACTCGGCGCCATCCCACCAGGCGTATTCGATGTTGCTCTGCTGGTTGCCCTGCGCATTGGAGGCCAGCACGTTGAAGCCCTTCAGCGTCGCCGCCGGGGCTACGCCACGCACGCCCAGGTTGTTGGCGCCCACGGCACCGGCGATGCCGCCCACCATCGTGCCGTGGTTGTCGGCATCGGGATTGGACGGGGTGGGATTGTTGGAGCCATTGGCGAAGTTCTTGCCGGCCACCGCCGCCACGTTCGCGGCCAGATCCGGGTGGGCGATCTGCAGGCCGTCATCGACAATGCCGATCACCACGCCCTGGCCGCGGATACCATTGCGGAACAGGCCATCGACATTGAGATCGTTGCCGGCCACCGGCAGCGTATCGGCCGGCACCGTCTGCCCGGTATTGAGCAGATGCCACTGGATACCCGCCAGCGGGTCGGCCTGTTGCGCCTGGGCGGTAAGGGCCAGGCTGCCCAGTACCAGGGCAGTGGCCAGGGCCAGGCGCGCAGAGCGCGGTGGCGCGGAGCGTTGCGTGTGTCGCTTCATACACGAATCCTTCTGTTGTGAATCGGCATGGCAGGACGGCGGGGCGGATCTGCCCCATCGCAACGAGCCAAACGCGACACAACGAACAACCCCCTACCTCTTCACGCAGCCAATGTGCTGATGTGCCAAATGCGTCACAAACACTTATGCCGGCTGGTAATGACGACTGCGCCGGTCAGGCCTGAGTTTCGGTAGATGCCAACCTTGGTTGGCACACCCCCGCCATGCCACCATGCCTGCAGCCCCCTGAGGACAGCGGATGACACGCCCCAATGCCCGCGCCCGTGCCGATCTGGCCCCGCTCACCGTGGCCACCATCCGCAAGGTGGTGCTGTCGATGTATCACCGCCGCCACGACTACTGGACCGACGCCGACATCGCCGAGCTGCTGCCGGAGCTCAGCGCATTCAACATCACCACGGTGAAGCAGCTGCGCCTGCTGATGAAGCGGCACCGCCGTGCGCTGCTGCGGGAGGAGAGGGCGAAGATGCCACGGGCGCAGACGCTGGACCTGCTGGCCGAGGGCGGCTGGCGTGGCATCGATGTACACGCCAACACCAGCTGGTACGCGATTGGCGGCCTGGTCCGCATCAGCATGGAACACGAATTCGGCTTCGAGATCATGCTGCCGTTCCATGAGATACGCGACGCTGCCATGCAGCCAGATGCGGAGGCGCAGACGTGAAGACCCTGGCGTGGCTGTTGGCGCTGGCAGCCATGCTTTACGTGGGGGGATGCTCGGCCACTTCCGTCCTGACCGATCGCGGCATCGCTTCCCTGCAGCCCGGGGACCGTCGTGAGGCGGTCATCGATGCACTGGGCGCACCCGATGTCACCGAGCCGCGTGGACAACCGTTTTCCCGCTATGCCAGCACGCCATGCAGCGGCACCTGCGTGGAACGGCTGTGGTACGAAAATCCATTCCTGCCCCATATCGAGGCGTGGTCGGTGGAGCTGGATGGCACTGGCCACGTCATGCGGACTTCGCATTGGGCATCGCCATAGTGTCGAGGCCACCCGATACCCGGATCATCGCACCCCCTCCCGCCCCCCTGTGCTACTACAGCCCGTGCAGCCCTTCCCCGTACGGAGCACGATCATGGTCAACCCTGTCGCCCAGGCCCACCGCGGCCTCGGCACTACACTCTTCAGCCTGTTGAACCCGATACCGTTCGGCTTTTTCGTGGCCGGCCTCATCTTCGACATCCTCTACCTCAACACCGCCGAGGTGATGTGGGGCAAATCGGCCGCGTGGCTGATCACGTTCGGCCTGCTGATCGCCATCCTGCCGCGCCTGATCAACCTGTTCGCGGTCTGGCGCCGCAACGGCACCGCCACCGGCACTGACCGCCTCGATTTCCTGCTCAACCTGGTCGCCATCGTGCTGGCCATCTGGAACGCCTTCGTGCACAGCCGCGACGCCTATGCGGCGGCGGTACCGGGTACCCTCCTGTCCGCGCTGACGGTGGCACTGATCGCGCTCGGTTTCATCCTGCTTTCGCTGCAGCAGCCGGTGCTGCAAGGAGCCCGTCATGGCTAAGCGCATCCTGCCCGTCGTGGGCGTGCTCTCGCTGGCATTGGCGCTGGCCGCCTGTGCCGGCAAAGCCGAGTACCACCCGGCCGATCAATCCGGTGCGCAACCACCGCTGCCTGCGCCGCAGAACTACCTGATGCCACCGATGCAGGTGCCCAAGGGCGTGGGCTGGGCCGAGGGCCAGTCACCGTCGGTAGCCGATGGCCTGAAGATCGAGCGCATCGCCGCCAACCTGCAGCATCCGCGCCGGCTGCTGTCGCTGCCCAACGGCGATGTGCTGGTGGTGGAAGGCAATGGCCCCGGCGAAGAGCCGGTCACCACGCCCAAGCAATGGATCGCCGGCAAGGTGAAGGCGCGCTCGGGCAAGGCCGGCAAGGGCGGCAACCGGGTCACCCTGCTGCGGCGCACGCCGGGTACCAACGCCTGGACCCAGCACGTCTATATCGAAAACCTGCACTCGCCATTCGGTATCCAGCTGATCGGCGACACGCTGTACGTGGCCAACACCGGCAATATCATGAAGTACCACTACGTGCCCGGCGAAACCCGCATGTCCGACAAGGGCAGCGAGTTCACCGACCTGCCCAGCACCATCAACCACCACTGGACCAAGGAACTGCTGGCCAGCCGCGATGGCAGCAAGCTGTACGTGGGCGTGGGTTCCAACAGCAACATCACCGAGAACGGCCTGGCCGTCGAGTACCGCCGCGCGGTGGTGCTGGAAGTGGACGTGGCCACCAGCGGCAGCCGCATCTACGCCTCGGGCCTGCGCAACCCCACCGGCCTGGACTGGGAGCCGAGCACCGGCAAGCTGTGGGCGGTGGTGAACGAGCGCGATGAGATCGGTGCCGACCTGGTGCCGGACTACCTCACCTCGGTGCAGGAGCATGGCTTCTACGGCTGGCCCTACAGCTACTACGGCCAGCACGTGGACGAGCGCGTGCAGCCGCAGCGGCCGGACCTGGTGGCCAAGGCAATTCGCCCGGACTTCGCCATCGGCTCGCACGTGGCACCGCTGGGCCTGCTGTTCTACACCGGCCAGGCGTTGCCGGCGAAGTACCACGGCGGTGCCTTCATCGGCGAGCACGGCAGCTGGGACCGCTCGCCGTTGAGCGGCTACGAAGTGGTGTACGTGCCGTTCAAGGACGGCAAGCCGGCCGGCCGCCCGGAAGCGGTGGTGAGCGGGTTTGCGTCCAAGGATGAGAAGACGCTGATGGGCGCGCCGGTCGGCATGGCCATCGATGCCGAAGGCGCGTTGCTGGTCGCCGACGATGTGGGCGACGTGGTGTGGCGGGTGTCGGCGAAGTAGCCGACCGTCCGCACTTCGCAGGCTTTCTGTAGAGCCGAGCCCATGCTCGGCTGACGTGCGCAGCGCGGGGTTTCCACGCCCAGATGGAAGAGCAGCCGAGCATGGGCTCGGCTCTACAGCGCTGATGACCCGCTGCGGAAGCCACTGAACACCGACTCGGCCGCAAAGCCCACACCGCCCAGCAGCACACCGAAGTACACCACCGACGCCACCACGAAGCCGTAGCCGGCCGCCACCGCAGCGCCATCACGCTGGATGAAGCCGATCGCAAATGACATCAGCGCCAGCGCCGGCAGCGTGTTGCTGAAAGGAATCGGTCCGGCCGGCAGCATCAGCAGGATCGTCGCGAACACCAGCGCCAGGTTGTTCAGCCGCATCATCTTCTTCGAGCGCACCATCGCTGCCAGCCGCATCGGCCGCGACAGCCGCTCCATCCGATGCACCCATTTCAGGGCACGGCCCAGGTTGGCCTTCAGCTTGTCGGTGGCGATCTGCTTGTCGGCCAATCGCTGCGGCACCCACAACGGACGGTCGCGCACGCGGCTCAGGCCGATCAGCAGGATGGACGCACCGAATACCGTGCTCAGCCCGGGAATCGATACCGGAATCAGGAAGATCGCCGACAGCAGGATCACCACCAGCATCAGGCCTTCGTCGCCCAGTGCGTGCAGCAGGGTGCCGACACGGATGTGGTCGCCGGGCAGGCCGTCGATCAGGTCTTCAATCTGTTGGGCAAGCGGGGCGGTGTCGCTGGCGTCTGGCGCTTGGTAGGTCATGCGTCGAAAGAGTGTCCAGGGAAGGGCGGTCGATAGGGCCGTCCTGCGGTGGGGGACGCACAGGACCCATGAGTATCCCCGGCCAGCGCCGCGCGGAGGTGAACGATGCATGAGGTCGGCGTTGTGCGGCGGCCTGGCCTAAAATGGGCATCCCCCGCACTGGTTGAAGATGATGGACATGGGTCGCAGGCAATCGACCATCGAACTGGTCGCCATCGATATGGATGGCACCCTGCTGGACCCCGCCCACAAGCTCACCCCGCGCGTGAAACAGGCCATCGCCGAGGCGCGCGCGCTGGGCGTGCACATCGTGCTGACCAGTGGCCGCCCGGTTCCCGGCCTGGCGCCGTTCCTGCAGGAACTCGGCATCGAGGGCGACGACGATTACTGCATTGCCTGCAACGGTGGCCTGGTGCAGCGCATCGGCCCGCGCGAGACGGTGGTCGAGTATCCACTCAGCTTCGACGATTTCGTGTACTGCGAACAGGTCGCCCGCGAGATCGGCGTGCATTTCCAGGCGCTGGACGCGCAGCGCATGTACACGCCCAACCGGGACATCAGCATCTACACCGTGGCCGACTCCCATCTCTCGCGCATGCCACTGTCGTACCGCCGCGTGGCCGACATGGACCCGGGCATGTCCTTCATCAAGCTGATGATGATCGACGAACCAGAGGTGCTGGACGCTGCCATCGCGCGCCTGCCGGCTGCGCTGACCGAGCGCTTCGCGGTGCTGAAGAGCGCGCCGTTCTTCCTGGAAGTGTTCGACCGCCGCGCCGGCAAGGGGCCGAGCCTGCAGAAGCTGGCCGAACACCTGGGCATCGACCGCGCAAACGTGATGGCCATCGGCGACCAGGAAAACGATCTGACCATGCTGCAGTACGCCGGCACCAGCGTGGCGATGGGCAATGCCATCGATGCGGTGAAGGCGACCGCGCGTTTCGAGACCGCGACCAACGCCGATGAAGGCGTGGCCAAGGCGATTGAGCGGCATGTGCTTGCATGACCCAGGGCCATCCGCAACGGACGCTCCCTGCAGGAGCGCCCTCCGGTTGCATGCGTTTGCAGCGTTAATGCGCGCCGATGCGCCACTCGTGGAGTGAACCCAGTGGCTGCAAAGGCTCGGAGTAGTCTGCTTGCCTTTTCAGACCTGCGGCCAGGTACGCCGATGCGATGCCACTGCTGTCACCAAACCATACATCCAGCAGTGTGGCCCCGTCGTTCACAGTGAAAAGCGGGTGGTAGAAATCCTTGTTTTCCATGTAATCCAGCGGAACCCGGAAGCTGAAATGACAATCAGGATCTGAGCGCACGGCGTCGAGATGGACGGTTTCTTCTGGTCGATAATTCAGATTATAGCTATCCACCAGCTTGATGAACGCATCCGCCCTGTCGTTCTCCGAAAGGAATCCAGGGAAGGAAAATTCCTCGGATGCAAGAACGGCAAGCGCGTGTTCAAGAAGCTCGCCTGTTCTTTCAACTTTCGGCTTATCTGCCCCGAAGCGAATCGCGGCATCGTCCCGCATATCCTTGTCGGGATGCGTCTCGGCCATCTCCGAAAGGCGGTCCAGATACGAGGATACGATGGAAAAATCAACGTCTCCTGCGCCGCTACGCAATGCCAGGAGCGCGTTTCTGATGCCATGTAAGCTGGTATTACAACGGTACTCGACCTGATCATTGCTATCCAGACCGATATCAACGTGGACGCTCAGCGTGGCTTTCAGGTGCGGGGGCTGCGGAGCCGGTTGCGAGGCTGTGCTGCCTTTACGTCCCTCAACATGGCCACATGCCTTGAGGAAGTCGAGATGAGAGGCTTCCACTGCGCCGCGCTCGCGGACGCCTGCGAGCAGTCGTACCGCCCGGGCGTGAGCTTCTTCCGGATGCTCGACAAGGCTGCGAATCAAGCACGCAAAGGCAGCTACTTGTTCTTGGACGGCAGCTTCGCTGGTATGGCCCAGGAAAGAAAGCGATTCAAGGTTGGAGATCTGCCCTGACTCTTGCACGAATCGATAAAAGCCCGAGTTCTCCGCAACGATCAGCGGCACGCAGCAGCACATCGCCTCCCACGCCACGAGGCCGAAACCCTCATGGACCGAAGGCATGAGAACCAGGCTCGCATTCTTGACGACCGACAGCATCTGCCGGCGAGAATCGACGAACTCGAGGCATTTGACCGGAACCTCGTAGCCCGCCTCCTCATTGATCATCGTCTTGAACTCGCCGATCTGGGGCGAGTTGCGATCGAAACCGTATATGTCAACAGTGGCGTCACGCATGCGCGCACCGGGGGCGCGAAGCGCGCGTCCGATGGCCCTTGCAGCCAACGCTGCCTGCTTGACCGCGTCGTTGCCATCCTCAATCCGGCCGGAGTACAGAATTCGAGGTGCGGTTCGAGCATTGGCAGCCGGTTCAATCGATAGAAGCGGTGGCAGCAACAACTTGGGTGGCTTCATCGAAGACGATGCCCGCTGCATGTCTTTCAGGCTGTCCACAAGTATCGGGCCAATGCCGAAGCACTGATCAGCCTTTGGAAAGAGATCATTCTGTCGATTCTCTTTGCCAAGAGCGTTCTGCGAGTCGCGCATCAATGCGCTGTACCTTCCATATGCCATGTGATGCAGCAGGATGGTTCTTGCTCCGATCCGCTTTCCAATCTCCAAGGCAAGTTCACCGGTCACGACATCATGCCCAACCACTGCATCCACCTGCCCATGGGCCGCCAGCTTTCCAACCGCAAGATCTGCGTCATCAGCGACTCCCAGGAATTCCTCACCCGAGCTTCTCAGCGCAACCGCCGTGGCAGTCGATGCCAAGTCTGGGTCAACGCATGCATTACTTGGAACAAGGCAGAGCAGATGCAGTCCTGCCGTAGGGGAAATTGCTGAAAGAAGCTCGGCATTCAGCACGTTGATGCCGCCGAGATTGGCGCGTAGATGGCTTGCTACAAATACGATCGTTGTCATTCCGTGACCCTCGCCAGTGCTGCGTTTTGATGATTGACGCGCTGCCGTCGAATTTGACTTCCCATGACGTGCAGCCCTGCATGGGGCTATCGGCCGGGGCGGGCGCAACTTGAGGCGGCTTGGAGCCGAATCTATACATGGGTATACGTTCGATATGCCAGATGCCATATGTGATGTACCACCGCGCGATGGCGAAAGCGGGAATCCAGTGCAAGAATTCCGCACGTCGAAATCACCCCGCCGCATCACCCGGAAGATCACCGCTTCCATCCGCTGCTGACCGGCGCGCACGGCGCCGTCATTCCTTCAACGCAATCGCCGCCAGCCAGCGCGCCGCATACCGGCGCTGCATCGCGCTGGGCGTGCGCCTGCGCCACCTTCCCCCATGCATCCTGGATACTGGCCATGAACACTCCACCTACGCTTCTTGCCCTGACGATCGGCACCGCCCTCGTTGCACCGCTGCACGCCGCCGAGTCGACCGACGCTGCCCACGAAACGCCCACCACCCTGAACGCGCTGCAGGTCGTCGCTACGCCGCGCGGTGCCGCTGGCACGCCCACCCAGGTGGTCGGCCCGAACCGCTACGTCATCAACGCCACCGACCTCGATGCGATGGTGTCGGGCAACAACGGCCTGTCGATGTTGAAGAACGTGCCGGGCGCCAGCTACACCGCCACCGACGGTCTCGGCCTGGACATCTCCGCCACCAGCCTGTTCGTGCGCGGTTTCCGCATGAATGAAATGGGCATCACCTTCGAAGGCGTGCCGCTGAACGACAACGGCTTCCTCTCGCTTACCGGCACCAGCGTGGTCAACGTCGGTGTGCCTGATGGCATCGGCTCGATCACGGTCAGCCCGGGCGGCGCGCCGGTCAGCGTGTTCTCCAGCAGCGTCAACGGCGGCAGCCTCGAGTACCGTCTGGCCGAGCTGCAGGACACGCCCAGCCTGCGCATCAAGCAGGGCGTGGGCAGCAACAACACGCTGGTCACCACGGTCTCGGGCCAGAGCGGCCAACTGGGCGAGCACGGCCCGAAGCTGCTGGTCGACCTGCAGCGGGTGTCGGCCGACAAGTACCAGGGCGCGGGCACGCAGAAGTTCCTGCGCGGCGATCTCAAGGCCCAGCAGGATGTGGCGTGGGGTGACTTCACCGTGTTCCTGTCCGACAGCAAGGCCGCGGTGTGGGGCTACAACAACATCTCCTTCGACATGATCCGCAAGCTCGGCTGGAAGGCCGACAGCTTCTATCCGGACTATGCGTGGGCGTACTACGTAGCCTCGCCGGAGAACGCCGACAAATCCTGCGGCGCCTACACCTGCGGTGAGCTGTCCGAGCTGATTCCGTACGACACCGGCCAGGTGACCCGCGACCGCGTCGCGTCGATCAACCACCGTTTCCAGATCACGCCCGCGCTCAGTGGCAACGTGCAGCTGTACAACGCCAACAGCCACACCCAGGCCACCCTGACCGACCCGACCGTGCCGTCACCCAACGGCGCGCCCTTCTCCGAACAGGTGCAGACGCCCCGGCTCAACCGCTTGGGTGGCATGTTCAACCTGCAGTTCGAGGCCGGTGCGCACACCATCACCACCGGCTTCTGGCAGGAGAAGAGCAAGGCGGCCGCGAAGACCGAGTGGTACCAGCAGCCGCTGCTGGGCGAAGGCAAGCCCCTGAAGGCCACCGGGCCGTTCGATGTGTACGGCCCGGCGTTCCAGACCGACAACGCGTCGAGCTGGGTGACCCGTTCACGGCAGTTCTACCTGCATGACAACTACGCCGTCACCGACACGCTGGTGCTGGGGCTGGGCTTCAAGGCGGTGGACTTCAGCACCACCGGCGGTGGTATCGGCGATGCTCCGGAGCGCCCGGTATCCGGCACGCTGCGCGCCAAGAGCAACTTCCTGCCGCATGTGTCGCTGTACTGGAGCCCGACAGAAAAGACCGATGCCTTCATCGACCTGGCCAACACCATGAACGGCTATCGCGTGGCCCAGCGCGGCAACATCGGCTATACCGCGTCGGCCTGGACCATCACCGACCAGGAAGAGTTCGACCGCGTGGCCGGCACCCTGCGGCCGGAGAAGAACTGGAACCTGACCCTCGGTGCCAGCCATCGCTTCGACCGGCTGACGGTGACGGCGGACGTGTTCTACAACGACATCCGCAACCGGCTGCTGTCGGCCGCCATAGGCACCCAGTTCGCGCAGATCAACACCGTGCGGCTGATGCCGAAGATGCACGTGATCGGCGCCGACCTCGGCATCACCGCCGACCTCACCGATCACCTGCAGTTCTACCAGGGCATCGCACTGGCGCGCTCGTACTACGACAGCGATTTCGTGGTGGGCGATACCGTGTACCCGATCAAGGGCAACGCACAGCCGGGCTATCCGCAGCTGTCGCTGGTCAGCGACCTGTCCGCGCACTTTGGCGGTTGGCGTTTCGGCGCCACCAGCACCTCGTACCTGCGCCAGCCCTTCACCTATGAAAACGACATCCGCGTGCCGACGTTCTGGCAGGTCAACGCATACACCGCCTACAAGCTGGGGCCGGACAGCCTGCTGCCGGGGCTGGAGCTGCGGCTGGACGTCAGCAACCTGTTCAACCGCAACAACATCGGCACCGCCACCATCGCCGGTTCGTCGTTCTCGGGCGACTACCAGACCCTGCAGCGCAGCGCCCCGCGGCAGGTGATGCTGAGCACGTCGATGTCGTTCTGAGATACGGAACGGGGTCGGATCCCTTGATACGGAACGGGGTCGGATCCCTTTGCCATGCAAAGGGCTCCGACCCCATCCACTGTTTGCACGATCTGCACTGATTTCGTGGCACCAGCGCAAGGTTCCCACAATGTTGCTGGGTCATCCTGTAGGCATGGCACAGCAGAACCCCCGTTTCCCTCCGGTCCGCAGGCGCGCCCATGGACGTCCGCGTCCGGTGCCGTTCGCGGCACCGGCGGTCGACCTAGAAGCCGAGTACCAGTTCTGGCAGGTCTATGACCGCGTGGTCCGCCCCCTGCCCGGGGGCGGCTTCCGCCTGGCCTGGCTGGTGCTGCAGACCGTGTACCGGGCGCGGGCGCGCCATCCCGACGACACCCACAAGCGCGCGCTGTCACGCGTGCTGTTCGGCGGGAACATGACCGCCGACCGCGCCGCCGAGCTGGAGGAGCTCTACGCGCTCGTCAGCCGCCGGCTGGCAGCGGTGGCGGTACGCGGCCAGGATCCCCTCCGCATGATGGGATCCTGATCCGTCCCGCATCACCCACCACGCGCGCCACCGCCCCCGTCAGCTGACCTTGCAGGGCATGCAGATCCGTCCTACCCCACCAGCACCGGCGCGCAGGTCAGGGTCGAAGAATTCCTCCTGGCTGCGGATCTGCCCGCAGCGGCTGCAGACCTTCTTTTCCTTCGACTCCAGCCCCTGCACCTGCTCGATCACCTGATCGACCGCTGCCGAGCGGATCTCCGTACCGGCCACTTCAATCAGGCGGTAGAGCCGGTCGGACAGCGTCTGCACGGGGTCGCTGCCGAGGTTGAAGCGGTTGATGCGCAGGAAGCGATAGCCGTAGCTCTCCAGCGTCAGCTGGCGCTCGACGTCGGCCTCCACCAGATAGCGCTCGTGGTTGCCCACATGCACCGGCTTGTCGCGGCGGAAATGGAACTCGAAGCCGTCGTACTCGATCACGATCTGCAGTGCGCCGCGCACGGTCTGCACGGTCACCAGGAAATCCACGCGCCACGCCGGATGCTGGTAGGTCGGGTCAAGCTGGCGCAGGTAGTCGCCCACCGGGAACTGCGGAATGATCTCGACAGCATCGCCATGTGCGAGTACGAACGGCGTCTGCTGCAGCCACTGCAGCACCTTCGATTCCATCGGGCTGCGCGCGTCGGTCTGCGCGGCGTCGGGCGCGGGGCGTTCCAGTTGGCTGGCGTAGTAACGCAGCGCATTGCCGATTGCGCCGCGGAACGCATCGACCGGCATCGAATGGACGAACCAGATCGCCTCCTGCGCACGGGAGAAGCCGACATTCAGGCGCTGCACCTTCAGCTTGTCCTCCACCGCATCCACCGCGCCAGTCAGGCTGATCGGGAAGATGTAGTTCAAGGCATCCTGGCCGGCGGTCGCCACCATCGAATAGAAGATCAGCCCGCGTTCCTCGCCCTGGCAGGAGTCGACCGTCATCACCTTCAGCCGAAGCCGCTCTTCGAACTCGCGGCCGCGCGGATGGTTGAACAACGCCTTGGACAACAGCGTCTGCTGCTCGCGGAACGGCGTGATGATGCCCACCGTGGGCGGTGCCTCCGTATCCAGCAGCTCGACCAGGCGCTCGGCGATGAACGCCGCTTCCGCGTCGTTGGTGCTGCGGCTGGTACGGTGCCCGCTGGCATCGACCTGGCTGAAGCGGATCACTTCCTGCAGCGGCCGGCTGCGGATCTTCAGCGCCTGCAGCTGGTGGTTGTAGAAGGTGGAGGACGAGAACCCGATCAGTTCCGCATAGCTGCGGAAATGCTTGCGCAGCATCACCGAGTACGAGGCCGAGAGCGAGCAGAACTCCAGCACCGAGCGCTTCACATCGAACATGGCCAGGCGTTCCAGCACGTCGGCCTGCTGGCTGACGTTGGCGCGGAAGTAGTTGACCAGGTCCGAGCGGTACTTGTCGTTCAGCGCGATGCTGGCGTTGGCCGCCTTGACGTTGGAGAACTGCTTGGAGTCGCCCAGCACCACCACCTTGCGCGCACGCAGCAGCGCCGGCAGCGCCTGCGCCACCGAGACCTGCGAGCCTTCATCGATCACCAGCACGTCGAACAGGTCCGGCGCCAGCGGCATGTACTCGCCGAACTCGCGGATGCTGGCGATCATCACCGGGAACGACTCGCGCACGCTCTCGAACTTGTCCACCGGGAATTTCTGCCGGTTGGCGATCACCCCTGCCAGCGCGCGGGCGTCGGCACGGTGATGGTCCATGAAGCTGATCAGGCGCCCATCCACGTGTGCATTCATCACCGAGGTGTTCAGGCGTTCCAGCTTGGTCTTGGTGCCGACATAGTCGTACTGCGGCGCGTCGACGAAGGCCTTGCGCGTGGCCATCCAGCCCTGCAGGAAGCGCAGGGTCAGCGCCCACAGCGCCGGGTCGTCCTTCGGCTCGGCCAGCAGGGTCTCGACGATGGCCGGATTGAGCCGTGCCAGCAGGGTCATTGCCTGCCGTGCAACCGCCGCACCCGGTCCCGGCGCGGCGCCGTGGGCGATCTGCCGGTAGCTGGCCGGCAGCTGTGCGCCCAGGCCTTCGGCCTCCAGCTTCATCCGCAGCGCGTTTGCGCCCTGCACGATGGCCTGCAGCGCCGCTGCATCGTGCTTGAGCAGCAGCGGCCGGGTGGTGCCCAGCTGGTTGAGCTGCAGCTCCAGCCCGCGCACGGCATTGCCGCGCAGCAGATAGCCCAGCACCGGCATTTTCAGCTGCTGGTACTGCAGCAGCAGCGTGCCCAGCAGCCGTACCTGGTCGGCATCCAACGACTCGAACAGCTCCCAGCCGTCAACCGGTCGGTCGGCAAGGAAGGCCGTTGTCACTGCATCGCGACGGATGCGCTCGTCCAGCGACGCCGGGGTGTAGTCAGTGCTGCCGAACAGGTCGGCCAGATAGGTTTCAAGCACGTCGGCCTGTGCGGTCACCGCTTCCAGCTCGGCCAGCACGTTGGCATCCATCACCGCATGCACCTGCTGCAACACCGCAGGCGCGCGTTCGCCCAGTTCCGCTTCCTGCTCGTGCATGGCCTTCACGGCGGCAAGCGAGACACGCCCCAGCGTCTGCACAGTGCTTGAAATGGCCTGCCGCAGGGTCTGCGCGGTGTCCTGGCGCTCGCTCTCAAGGGCGGGCTGGTTGGCCTTCATGGCCTTGGCGAAGGCCGAAATCTGGCTGATGGTGCCGGTGGAGGTCAGGCGCTTGAAGTTGGCTGCCTGCTGGCCTAGCCGCAGGATCGGGTTGGGGAAATCACGATCGTGGCGAACCCGGCTCATCGCATCGGACAGCTTGTCGTACACCACGTCCAGCGCTTCGGTCTTGTCCGACAGCACCAGGCAGCTCTTCTTGTTGAACGCACAGTCGGCGGCAATGGCGGTGATGGTGTGCGACTTGCCGGTGCCGGGCGGGCCTTCGACCACCACGATCCGCCCCTGCGGCTCGCGCACGGCCAGCAGGATCTTGCGCTGTTCCTCGTTCAGCGGGATGGGCGAATCGAACACCATGCGCTCCACCAGCGGCAGCGCATCCCAGGCCGATTCCACCCGTTCCCCGATCGGCTCGGGGTTGCGCATCAGCACGCCTTCCACCATGCCGTGGAACAGATCCACCAGCTTCGACCCACCATTGCGGGCCTGGTCGATGATCTCCTCGAAATCATTCAGCAGCGCTTCGTCGGCGCGCTCGAATGCAGCCAGGTGCAGGGCAGGCGACAGCGCCACGGTGGCGGTGGACGCCTCGCTGGCGGACGAGGACAGCGAGACTTCACCGCCCAGATCCACCGCATTGGCCACCTGGCGGAACAGAGATGCCGCCACTTCAAACAGGCTTTGTGCCGGGTCGAGGTACTGGATGCGCTCCTGGATCGGCGATACCCACTCGCGCGCCATGCCCACCGCCAGCTCCTGCAGCACGAAGTCGATCGCACGGCGGTTGGCGAACAGACGGTTGCTGAGCGTCAGGGTGTAACCGGACCCATCCTTGGCCCGCACCACGTCCAGCGGCAGGTAGAACACCGGGTACTGCACGCCCGCGTACTTGAGCGTGCCCACGTAGAGATACAGCTGCAGGCCGTCACCGGTGGCGACATAGGTTTCCAGGTCGCGGAACTCATGAAAGGCGTCCGCCGCCACGAAGTTCTCGAAGAAGGCCATCAGCGCGCTGATCGTGCCGTCGCGGGTCAACTGGTGCTCGCAGGCCTGCTGCAGCGGCAGCTCATCACCGGTGGCCAGCTGGCGTGCCAGCACTTCCGGCAGCGTCTGGTACAGATCGACAACGGAACGGGTGACCAGGTCCGATTCCGCCGCGTGCAGCGAATCCATCACCCAGTACGCCTGGCCCTGCAGCGGGCCGGCCAGATGCGCGATCAGCGGCCGCACGACCTGAACGCACATCGCATCCACCAGGCTGCCCTGCACCGATTCCACCCAGGCTTCCGGGTCTTCCAGTGCACCGGCCATGCTGGCGCGCGCCTTGTCGAGCACGGCCACGCGCACCGTGGCGATGGCGGTCTCGCTGATGGCGTTGACCTGCTCTTCGACAATCCGGCGCAGCGTCGCGCTGATGGGCCGGGTATAGCTGCGCGGGCCGATGGTGAACGACAGCTCCTCGCCGGAGGGCCGGCTGAGCAGCTTCCACAGCTCCTTGTCCAACGCCGGGTAGGGCGCGGTGCGCATGCCCGCGCGGAAGCCGGAATCGCTGGTGAGCACGATGCGGCGCCGCGGGGCCTGCGCGCGCTTGAAATCGGACTCGAGGAAATCGCGGAAGTACTGCGAGATCCGCACCGCGATTTCGCGCATCTTCGTTTCACCCAGTGGCCCGCCGCCGGTTGCCGCAGGTGTCAGCGGAGCGGATGCATTGGAGGTCGGCAGGTGCGGCGGCTGGGGAGTGCTCATGAATGGCTGGGCGGGCACCTGGCGAGGCAGGCACCGCTAGGGACTGGGCCCTGCATGGTCGCACGCGTCGCCCGTGGCGGGGAGGGGGCCAGCGCCCTCCTGCACCGACGGCAGGATCATGTGCGCTGTCAGCGATCGCCAGAACAGCGATTCGTCGTAGCTGTCAAAGTCGGTCCGGACCAGAATCGGCGACGGCAGGCCCTGCGCGCGCAGGCGCAGGCGGATGCTGGCCACTTCTTCGCTCAGCCCCATGCCGAACAGCACCAGCTGTACCTTCGCATCGCGCAGCACGAACGACTCCTGCAGGCGCTTGCCGAGGCCAGCCGCCAGGAACGTTCCCACCAGGTCGTAGTTGCGCCACTCCAGCACCGACAGGCCGCTGTCCACGCTGTAGATCGATTCCATGCGGATCAGGCCGCGCCGTCCTATCGTCCGTGATATCCGCTGACGGGCGGCCTCCTGCCCGCCCATGATGAGCATCCTGAGCAATCCGCATCTCCTTGTGTATGGGCTGGCGGAAATGGTCAGGGCGCAGGTGGCATCGCAGATATCAGATGAATCTGATTCCTTCGTGCATGCAGTAGCGCGCTAGGTGCCTGGCTTGCCCCGGTCCAGCTGCCGGTAGCCGATGGCCTCAGCCAGATGCGCGGTCTGGATGGTCCCGCTTTCGGCCAGGTCGGCAATGGTGCGCGCTACGCGCAGAATGCGATGCATCGCCCGCGCTGAAAGCTGCAGTCGCTCGATGGCCTGCTCCAGCAGGTCCTGGTCGGCTTCGCTCAAGCGCGTGCAGGCACGCAAGGCGGCAGGCGGCAGGTGCGCGTTGAGGCCACCACGCGCCTGTTGCCGCGCGTGCGCCGCTTCCACCCTCATACGTACGCTGGCGCTGGGCTCGCCCAGCGGTGTGCTCTCGCGCAGCTCCACCGCATCCATGCGGCTCACGTTGATGTGCAGGTCGATGCGGTCCAGCAACGGGCCTGACACCCGCGCGCGGTAGCGGGTGATGCGCTCGTCACTACACAGGCACCGGTTGCTGCGGTCGCCGGCCCAGCCGCAGGGACACGGGTTCATAGCCGCCACCAGTTGAAACCGCGCCGGGTAGACCACGCTGCGTGCCGCGCGGGAGATGCGGATATGGCCCGATTCCAGCGGCTCGCGCAGAGTTTCCAGCGCGCTGCGGTTCCACTCCGGCAGTTCATCCAGGAACAACACGCCATGGTGCGCCAGCGAGATTTCGCCAGGGCAGGGCGGATTACCGCCACCCACCAGCGCCGCTGCACTCGCGCTGTGGTGCGGGGCGCGGAACGGCCGCTGTCGCCAGCGCTTCGGGTCCAGTCCTTCGCCGCTGACCGAGGTGATTGCCGCCAACTGCAGGGCATCGATCTCCTCGCTATCCGGCAGCAGGCTGGGCAGGCGCGAGGCCAGCAGGGTCTTGCCGCAGCCGGGGCTGCCGATCAGCAACAGATGATGGCCACCGGCCGCCGCAACTTCCAGTGCCCGGCGTGCGAGCGCCTGCCCGCGCACGTCTGCCAGATCGGGCAGCGGCAAAGGTGTGGTGTCCACGCGTTCCACCTGTGGCAGCAGGCGCGGGTTGCCCAGCCCCGCACAGCATTCCAGCAGGGTGCGCGCCACGCGCACATCGGCGTGCTGGGCCAGCGCGGTTTCGGCAGCGTTACCCGGCGGCACGATCAGGATGCGCCCGGCTTCGGCGGCGGCGATGGCGGCGGGCAGCGCGCCGGATACCGGGCGCAGCTCGCCAGTCAGGCCCAGCTCGCCAAGGAACTCGTACTGCAGCAGCGACTGCGGGTCGACCTGGCCACTGGCAGCGAGGATGCCCAAGGCAATCGCCAGGTCATAGCGACCACCTTCCTTGGGCAGGTCGGCCGGGGCCAGGTTCAAGGTGATGCGTCGTTGTGGAAAATCGAAGCGCGCGCAGAGCAGCGCGGCACGCACACGCTCGCGTGATTCGCGCACGCTGGTCTCGGCCAGGCCGACAATCTGGGTGACCGGCAGGCCACCGGAGAGATGCACTTCGATCCGCACCAGCGGGGCATCAACCCCGGCGCGGGCACGGCTGTGGACCAGCGCCAGGCTCATGTGTGGGTTCCTGCGGAGGGGCGCTTGATGGTGCGGCGGCGCTCTGCGGGTAGCCATCGGGAATTGCTGGTAAAGCGACTCGGGGAATTCCGGTAGATAGTTGGAGCGTGCTGCTTCCTCTGCCGAGCGCAACCTTGCAATTGAGTGACGGAAATAGACCGGCGTGAAGTACACCTGCGCGGGCGTAATGCCCGCTGTCGCTCTTCCCTGCATGTTTTGACATCAGGTGATCTGTACCCACAAGCTTGCTGGACTCAAACCGCTATCTCGCAAACTGCTTTGCGAACAGGCATTCAGGTCCACCCAGAACGACACCTGATTACTTGCAGGTAAGCGATCGGGGCGCTAAAAATAGCCCCAACACACCCGCCACGCCTCTGACGCGCTAGCTCGCGACATGCTCAAACTGGCGGGTCTTTTTTTTGCCTGCAGATTGGTGTCAGGATGACGCATTACCGCAAGCCGCCGCTGTCAATTCAGGCGCAGCTGGATCAACTCCAGCAGCGCGGGCTTGCTCTCGGCGATGCCGCCAGCGCCAATCGCTATCTGCAGCTTGCTCGTGCTTCGCAAACTTCTGGAAGGCACCACCGCTGATTCCCAAAGTTGGCGCAGACGCGTCGATGCCCATCTTTCGGCCGGTCTCACGAGCGAGGTCCGAATGAAGAGCCTTGGGACTGCGTATGGATGGCAGGAACACCGCCTTTGGCGGGAATGAGTCGCAGTTGGCGCTCAAAACAAACAACGTTGCCCATAAGGTACCTCCCCACTGAAGCGCCCAAACCGCGCCTCAAGCCACGATGGCCCAGCACTTTCCACCAACAGCTGCCCCTGGCTCTGGTGGAGATCCAACCAGCGTTCGAAACTGGTGCGAAGGCGCTCGATATCCGGCGCCCGCCACAGTGCATCGGCAGGCATCCGGATCAGCACGCGTGAGGGGGCGTTCTCCACGTCCATCACCAGAACACCCTTGCACCGGATCTCGAAGGACGTCACCCCGGCATAGCGCGTGTGCAGTTCAAAACCCTCATCCGCTTTGGCGGTCACGAAGCCGAGTGCATCACTGTGCAGCAGCCGGTAATCGGCAGGCTGCAGCTTCTGGTAGGCCCACACCTGTTCGCCCGCTGGCTCGGGCCATCCCGGCCATACCGCGCCGATCACCACGATGCACGCCGCCGCAGCGACAAGGCCGTGCTTCTTCATTCGTCACCCCGCACGCAAACAGAACGTCACGCCCACACGCGCGCCCTCAGTCCTGTGGCCGTACCCGTTCGTGGATGAAGGCGGTAAGTGCGATATCGGCCATCACCAGCCCCTCCATCACTCGGTCGCCCACGTACTGGTCAGGCTCGCCGTTCTGGCGCGTGCGCTCGGCCGCCAGCAGGATCTCCTGCACGATGCGCTGGCCCGTCAACGCGCAGTCGGCGTCGGACAACTGCATCTGCCGGCTGCGCAGGTGGTGGCGTTCGGGCCAGGGCTGACCGTCGGCTGCAGCGCCGGCGCCGATGCTGCGCAGGATGGCGATGAGGCTGTTGGGGTCCAGCGCAGGGGCGGGCGAGGGCGCTTCCTGGATGGGGCGCGGGGGATGGGAGTGCGGCGTGGTCATGGCAGGCTCCGTGCAAGCAGGCAGAAGCCGCCACCGATAAAGGTGGCGGACGATGCGTGGCTCGAAAACCGGATCACTAGACAATGCCGGCGGGTACAAGACCCCCACGCACCGCCCGCCATAGCCGGCAGACGGATTGCCAGCCGGCACCGCGCGTGGCGGCACCGGCTGGCAAGCGTAAACAACGTCTAGTGAATCGGGTTTTCGACGCCCGGCCACCCGTTGTCGGTGGCTCTACCAGAGTTGCCTGATGTTGTTTGGAATGCCAAGAGGGTGGGGCCAATGCCGCCAAAGCCCGAGACGTTTTTAGCATTGTGGCATAGCGCGGGAAGAGGCGAGAGCCTTGCTGTGCTAGGGAAACGGCACTTCTGGAACGGAGTCGTCAGAACCTTCCGGCAGGGACGCAGGATGCGGCAAATGCGACAGCATCGGTCCGACGGCGGTTGATCGGTACCGCGTACTTCGCCTTCAAGCGTGAGTGACTTTCTGCCTATTGACCCCCACAGGGCGCCACACACATTCTGACTACCGATGTAGTCACGCAGGGCTGCCCTGCCTACAACGCGAAGGTTTTGCAGCACTTGAACGGATTCCACCCACTGGCGCAGGCCAAAACAAGGACCACTGTACGTGTTACGTCGCAACCGACTTCTTCTCTGCGCGGGTCTGGTCCCGCTTCCGTGGTTCCTGTTCTGGACCAGCGTTGCCGCCCTGTTCGCGCCGGGCTACAACCCGCTTGCGCAGCACGCCAGCGAGCTGCTGCAGGCGCCAACGCTTGCAAGCATCTGCGGCAGAATTGCGGCCATCGGCTCTGGTGTGGGCTTCGTGGCCTTTTCCATCGGGGTGTGGCGGGAGTCCGGTCGTCGCATTGCCGTAGGTGCGATCTGCTGGATGATCTTTGGCGTCTCGATGCTGACCAACGGGCTCTGGCCGATGGGTCATCCGATGCACGGCTTCTACACCATCGGCATCGCAAACATCATTGCACCGGCGATGTCGCATATCGAGTTGAGTGCGTGGTCCGCCAACCGAAGGGCGTACGCCGTGACCGCTGTGGTGAGCATCGCGAGCATCATCTATCTCTGGTTGAACGTGGTGGGAGCGGATCCGGAAGGGTTCAGGGGGCTGACCCAGCGCGTGTTCTCGTCGATCAACTCACTGTGGCCGTTCCTGGTTGCGCTGTATCTGCTGCGCAGGGGTTCAAGCGCGCTGCAGACGCGGCCCGCGCATTGATGGCAGGCATGCAGTTACACGGACGGCTGTTGAGCAGGTGGCGTTGAGATGGGGATGAGGTTCTTTCGCCGCCAGCTGATTTACGTTCAAGTGCGCCAGGACCACTTCATTGCGCGTGCGGTGGGTGGAGACAGAACCGTTCGTCGTCAGTGCCATGCACTTGGCAATCGCGCGGGGGCGGTCAGGGACTTCTCCACCATCCAGCCTAAGCTGAAGGAAGTCTTCTCGGAACTCCTGCCTGGGTTCTCATTCTTCAAGCCGTGGGCGCTTTTGCACTTTGACCCGGTTGAGTATCCGATCACGAAGGAAGAGCTGGCCGTGTTTCAGAAGGCTGCCGTGCAAAGCGGCGTGAGCTTCTGCTTTCTCTCTACGTGGGAGCATGGGCATGAAGACAAGGACTTGTTGGAAATGCTCAAGTAGTACCCGGCTCAATACTTCTTTCAAGGCCAAGCCGCTCCATGGATGGGCCTGGCCGAGATGTTGGAGCGTCTGCTGCTGGCCGGAAGCAGACATCAGCACTGCGTCGGCGCTCGGTCCGGTGCTATTCTCCGCTTTCGACCACAAGCAGACATTGTCCTCCGATGCCGCGAGCTGTCATAAGTGTCCTGCTAGGTAAGGGTGACGACGCCGAATCCGTGGCAACGTTCAATGCCGAGTGGGAGCTTGTCGAGCAATGGTTGGAACGCTGGCGAGACAACATGGCTACCTGCCCCGAAAACTTTGAGGGGTGCGGTTGTTGCTTCGTGTATTGGGAAGTGGATGCACCGCAGGGTGCGCTAGAGGAGCTTCCTTCTCATCTCTTGGTCGGCACGTGGTAGCCGACAACCAACGTCCGCTTCTGGCCGGAAGCAGACATCAGCACTGCGTCGGCGCCCGGTCCGGTGCTACTCTTCGCTTTCGACCCAAAGCGGACTTCGGTGCCAATACCTGACTTGAGCCGCACCGCGAAGCGGCGGGGACTTCCTTTGAAAGGGTGGACACGCGGTGCTTAGAATTGTTGGCGACTCAAAGTCGTCGGCGGACCGATATACGAGTCGCGGCGGCCGTTGGCGCCGGCCCGATCGCAGCTACTGCGGGATACCTATCGTGACGCGCTACGTCTCCATCCAGCACCGCAATAGTCCGCGTCTGCGGCAGCGGCTCGGCCACTTGTCGGGCTCGTTGTTCGCGGTGCTCGGGTGCGCTACGGTGTGAGCCGGTAGTCCATATGGTCATAGACTGACCGGATGTCCCGGCAGTGCCCGCGCACCCTAACCTCTGATGATGCGAAATGCAGAGCCTCTATCACTCACAACTTGAGCTTGCCTGCGGCCTCGACTCGAACGTCGCATCCTTGACGCACTTGTCCGCGATCCTTAGGTCGCTGCTGCAAAGCGCAGCAATTTGCGCGATCGAGATTGTCCGCCAAGCTGCGCCCGCGACGGAACACGACATAGAGCTGGACGGCTATCTTGACCGTTTCAGTCAGCCGTCGGATGGTTTGCCGATCGAGGTCCTCGACCACCTCGTTCCCGCGATTCGAGGCCTGGTGTCGCGGCAGTACTTCCGGGGCTGGTTCGAGACCACGAACGCCGGCGATCCCTCGTTGGTGGTCGCACTGAACGAATGGGTTCGATTCCGCAACCACCGCCTGGGGCACGGGGTGGTGGACGCGCCCACCGCCGCCCTTTGGTCACAGAAGATCGAGGCGCTGATCAGGCGCCTGCTGACCGAGGGTGCGGGTGTGTTGCCCAGAAATGACAGCACCGGCTTGCAGGTTCGCGTCGGCGATGTTGACGTGAGGATTTCAACGCCGCTAGTGATCGATGCCCACCCGATTGTCGTGTCGAAGATTGGACCCAGCAAAGGCCTTTGGAAACTCCACGCGCAACTTCTGTCGCTCGACAACGCCCGCGTCCTCACGGTAGATCTTCCCGCAACCAATGTTTTTGCGACCGACGGCGGCGTGAGGCCTGAAAAGTTTCGCTGGACGGAGGTTCCATCGAGCAACGGGCCCAAACTCGTGCTGCACAACATCCCGGGACGACAGACATCGACGTTCGTTGGACGCAAACGAGAGCTCGAAAAGCTCGTCGAATGGTTCGACGAAACAGCAGACTACCGTCCGTGCCTCGTGTTTGGCGATGGTGGCTTCGGCAAGACAACACTAGTACTTGAATTTTTTAATTCCCTCATCGAGGGTGACGCGGAGACTAAGGCGCCCGCGCCCTCGATCGTCAGTTACTACACCGCCAAGCGGACGCGGTGGTCCGAAGACGGTCTGATTCACATCAAGGGCATGTCCGAAGCGATGGAGGACAGTGTCCGGGAGCTAATGTACTGCTTGGGTCCCGTTTTAGGCCGGGACTGGTACCGTGCACAGGGCCGGGCGCTGGTGGACAAGGCTGCTGGGGAGCTCAAGGCCGAAGGGTTCTCTCGCGGCGACGTCCTGCTGATCATCGACAATACCGAAACGCTGGCCATCTCGACCGCTGACGCGGAGGCGCTAGGCGATTTCCTCAAGCAGGTGGCAAAGTCCATCGGACGGGTCGTTATCACCTCGCGGCGCCGGGAGCTTCTGGCTGCAGAGCCCGTGCCCGTCGCGCAGCTGTCGGAGGCAGAAGCGCTCACGCTCATCCAGCGGCTTGGCGCTGCATACGGAGCCATCGCGGTCCAGCAAGCGGGCGACGCCAAGTTGCGCCGTGCGTGCGAGCAGCTGATGTACAAGCCGCTATTGATCGACACACTCGTGCGCTACATCGCGCGGTCTTCGTCGAGCGTTCAGGAGGGTTTGGACCAAATTTTGCGCAAGACCAACGATGAGCTCCTCGAATTTCTGTACGAGGATGCGTGGCAGCGTATGCCCGCGGCCGTCCAGGATGTCTTCATGACGCTCGTGCTGCTGGTCACGCCGGTAGACGGGAAGTCGGTTGGCGACGTGTGTCGGGAGATCGGCGTGCAGCATGCGGAGTTCCAAGCCAGTCTGGCCGAAACCTACTTTGCCACGGTCGTGGATCATGGAGAGGTCTACGATATGGAAATCGTCGAGTTGGCGAAGGAGTTCTTCCGGCAGAAGAAGAAACGCCTGGTCCCCCATGAGTCGGAAAAGCTTGAGAAGATTGCCACTCGGGTTGACAAGCTCGCGACGGAACGCTTCGAAATTGCGAAGAGCTACCGCCGCGATCGTGTGGCGGATGCGTTCCGGAGCGAGTTTGCGAAGGCGGCAAAGATCGCTACCTTCAAGAAGGACCACAAAGGCGCCCGCGAGCTGTTCGAGTTGGCCTTGCAGGATGAGCCTCTCAATGCGGCGCTACGCGAGCGTTACGCCTCGTTCCTCTTTCGTACGTTACGTGACACCTCGGGAGCGCTGCCAGTGGCTCAGGCAGCCATAGAGCTTGACCCAAAGAACGCCGATGCACATCTGACGCTTGGCCTCATCCTCTACAAGCTAGGTCAGATCGGTGCTGGCGACAGGTCCATCGCACGTGCCGAGGAGTTGGGGAAGACGCCCGCCCTCTGCATGCTGAGGCGCGCAATCGCGCGGTATCACTCCGTCGCTCGCCAGCCGTACGCGCGCTCGAGCGGACGACTGCTGCGAGAGGCGGAACAATTCATCGAACTCGCGCTGCGCACCGCGAAGACCAAGGATTTCTACTACGAGAAGAACCGAAAGGAAGCCGAGAAGTATGCAGCCATGATCAGCTCGCTGAGAAACCGCATCAGCCGTCGCGAGGCGTCGGCCGACAACGCGCCTGAACCGACGTAGGGCGTTGGCACGGCTGGGCAAGGGGGCTTGTGCGCAGGCGGGACCAGTTCGGTTAGCCGCCGGCCGCGGACTCCGATCAGGGCTGCCTGTCCACTCGGGTGATTAGACAACTCATTGGGGAGCACACTATGCGAGTCCTTGGGGTCTAATCCTGCCGATTCGGAGTGGGGAAGTGACTGTTGGGTTACGGACGGTCTGGGAATTGCTGCTTCGGGCGTATGAGCTGATGGGAGAGGGGAGCTTGGCGATCCTGATCCGTCTTTCAGACGTAGATTTTTACTATTCCAAGACCTACGAATTTTTGGCCAGCCGCGTACTGCGTTTGAGCGTGGCAGGCGCCGATTTGTCACTTCCTAACAGGGCGTCGGGGCTGGTCTTATGCAGCAGAACCGGGTCTCGTGATAGTCGGAGCCGACACCTTTGTCGTTGGTGACCATGTCCGCTTTTGGCCGGAAGCGGACACCGGGCCGAGTCCGGCCGCCGGGAAGGATGGAAATCTCGGCTACCGACTCATTGCGAACGTTCTTTGAGCCACAAGTCATATCGATCAGGTAGCCGGGGAAAGCTTTGGACATCGCCGAGCGCATCAAGCAGGAGCGAGGACAGGACACTATCGCCGGGATACTTCCTGGTGCTGCTTCAGCAACCGTAACCGACGTTGCGAGCAGTTTTGGGCTGTTGGACTCACCGGAGTGCTACGAAGAGATTGATGCTGTCGAGGCGGCCAAGGTCATAGAGAACGTCCTTTATAGGGACATGGCCTACAACACCCAGATCATGCCTTTTTCCCTCGACCGTGAGCTTTCGGGAGAGTTCGTAGCGGCGTTCGCTGGCAGCGATGCGCGCTTCTTCACAAATGGTGAGTGGGGGCGCTCAATGGGGGCACTTGGTGTTGGCTGGACTCCAGTCACGTCAGCAACGTTCGACACTGGTGTATTGGTCGTGTCCGATCAGGCAGTTGGATGCGTCTGGTGCATGGACGAGGATTGAGGCTGCTCTGGTGCGAACTACCGCTCATGGCCGAACGCTGACATCGGCGGGGCGGGGAATGGCGGCTTCTGACCTAAATCGTACACTTGAGGACAGCGTAGAATCATGGGAAAGATCTTTGAACAGCTAACCCAGTTCACCGCAGAGGCAAACAACGTCGCAGAGTTCCTGGTCCTTGGCTTGGAAGTGGATGTAGTGGGTGACGAAGCGCGGGAAGTCCTCCTGTCGGAATGGGCCGAAGCCAACGGGCATTCCTTGCGACCACTAGGCGAAAGAAGCAGGTTTCAGCGGCTCGTTGAAGGCGAGGCAAGCTGTTGGCTTGGCCACAGGCACTTCAAAGACCTCCTTCACGGAATATATGGGCCTGACCCGCAACGATCGAGGTCTGTCGCGGCCGAACTCGTTGCGAGCATTGGGCCTGCCGATTACCAATGGGCCGATTTCGCAATCGACGACTGGACTTTCTGCGACGTATTGGTGGTGACACAGCCTCTACGAGGCATCGTGATCGCCTTCCTGGCTGAGGACTAAGTACAAGCGAAGCTGAAGTTGCCCAGTCGGGTCCGGCTTTGCGCCGCTTGTTGATCTTGCTCTGGCCACCTAAGATCGAGCCGAATCGATAGGATGCGGCTCCGGCTGGTCGCTTTGGATAAAGCGTGTAACCGGACCCTAGGGTTCATTTAATAGGCAGTTGGGCGCCACTGGAGAGGTTATGTTCGCCGAAAGAGGTCCAAACGAGAGTGTGTTCTACACTGGTGGCACGCTCATCAGGCACCCAGTTGTGGAGGGCGACGATCTAACACTTCGCTCTGGTGATCAAGACGTTCTAGTGCGGAACGTCTCGATACTTGGTCCAGACCACTATAGGGGAACAATCTATGGATTCGAGCCAAGTAAGGCCACCGAGCTCAACGGACTAGGGCTTGACCAAGAGATTGAGTTCTATGACAAAAACATTTTTGCCGTGCGTGGCGCCTAGCAGTTCATTCAAGCCGAACCTGCTTCGCGGGTCGGCTTAATTCCAGAGCTGCGCGTCACGGGAAGGGGCCTGATGTACCAAATTTGGTCTGATCTCGTATGCGGCGATCATCACTACTGTTTTTGTGGGGCATGCATAGAGCAGGTCTTGCAGCCAATCTCGCGGCCGCTCACTGGAGACGCGATTTAATCCCTCAGCGCTCACGGCTCCTGCTTAAAGCAGCGCCTTGATAAAGCTGTTTCTTATCTTTCCCCCAGTGAGGCGTGCGAGTGATGGCGCCTAACAGTTCATTAACGCCGAACTCGCTTCGCGAGTCTGCTTAATTCCGGAGTTAGCTTCCTCCATCACATCATCGCAACTATGACTTCAAGGAAACGCATGACGCAGACCGTAGAACACACAGATACCTTTGACGTATGCGATGGCGACACGCGACATACGATTCACGAGTACACGGTTTTTAGGCACAGTGTCGCGGGCGGCATTCCTCGCAAGATACTGGCTGATCGGCGCTATAAAACCGCCAAAGGTGACATCGTTTCTCATCAGGAACACAAGAGGTTTCAATTTCCTGGCGTCGCCGTCTGGCTAGAACGTTGCGACACGGATGGCGCTAAGTAGTCGTAATGGCTGTCGTTTGCTACGGTACGGCAGCTAACAATTCATTCAAGCCGAACCCGCTCCGCGGGTCGGCTTAATTCAGGCGTCGAACGTCCGCTTCTGGCCGAGAGCGGACATCGTCTGAAAAGCTGCTGCATTGCTCGTCCGTCAGCCAAAGCAGGAGCCTTCCCCTCCATCAGTTGATGATCTCCCCACTACCCGACGCAACAAACGCCCTCAACTGCCGAACGAACTCCGCGTCGTAGGCCTCCCACTCCGTAATCTCCCCAACAACCCGCAACGGCTCCGCACTCCGATACGACCGCGTCGGATTCCCCGCAAACTTCTTGTTGGTGACATTCGGATCGTCCTCAAACGGGCCGGTCGGCTCCACCACATACACGCGCGGTCGCCCCTCACCTCGGGCCATCTCCGCAGCCAGCCCGGCGCCCTTGGCAATCGTCGTGAAGTAGATGTGGTTCATCACCACGCTGTCGCGGTAGTTGGAGCGGAATCCCGCTCTCAGCAGTTCGCCCACCGCGAGATCAGCGCGGGTGCCGTGATAGAACGGCCCGGCAACCTGGTCGCAGGTGTCATGCGAAACGGGTGTCCATTCGGTGTCCTGTGCCATCGGCACTGCCCCTACCTGTCCTGCCGGATCGACAGGCCGGCGAGTCTAGAGCGCCGGGCGGGCCTTGCGGCAAGGCCCCATCAGGGAAATACTCTGTAAGTGGGAGGCGCGGTGCGCCTCCTTTTTTCATTCTGCCTTGCTGCGGCCTTCAAGCTCGCGCACCGCCGTTTCCAGCGCATCCAACTTCTCGCGGGTCTTCAACAACACCGCACGCTGCACTTCAAACTCTTCGCGCGTCACCAGGTCCAGCTTGGCCAGCCCCGCCTGCAGCGCGCTCTTGAAGGTGGCCTGTAGTTCCTCGCGCGATTCGCGCAGGCCCGGCGGCACCAGGTCGCTGAGGCGACGGGCGAGGTCATCGATTTGGTTCAGGTCGATCATGGGGGGGCTCCGTGAGGTAACAGCCGGTTCGGTCTTCAGCCCGCCAAGTTAAACCGATCGCGAAACCCTGTGACGGCATCCTGAGACCATTCGGTCGCACTTTTCGAGCACAAACGTAGGGGCTGGTCGGGCCCGTTAAGAAAAAGCCTACAGGGCAATGCGGGTTTTTCTGACGAGTGTGAGAGCGGGTGACCGTGCAAAATCGGCAGCGCTGTATGAACGGATTGTTCATTCTCGCCAGGGGGACATCATGGGATGCAATGGGTGGCGGCTCGCTCCAGTGTTGCTGTGCTTTGCTGCAACGTCGGCTTCGGCGCAGGAATTCGTGGAGGCCGAGTCCGAATACGCCAATCGCGTTGGCAAGGCCCAGCAGCTTGGGAAGCTTGATGCAGGTGCCTTCGGCGAGAGCATTTCTCTGTTCAACGGGCAGTTGAGCTTTTCGGTCACAGACATCGCCATCCCGGGCAACGCTGGACCGCCTGTGGCGCTGAGCCGCAAGCGCAGCATCAGTGAGCGCTATTTGTATCAGGACAGCAAGCCTGGCGACCTTGCCGGCTTCTACGATTGGGATGTCGACGTTCCACACTTGGAGGGTGTTTTCAGCGCCCGCGGATGGGTGGTCGGGCCCGACAACGATGCGAGCCGCTTCCAGCGCTGCACACAGCAGAAGCGGCCCTACATTGGCGATGGCGGCATTTCCTACTACCCGGAAACCGTGTTCTGGAATGGCTACGGTCTGAATCTGCCCGGCCAAGGGAGCGCGCAGATGCTGGTTGCATCAGCCGGCGTCCCGATGCCCACTGACGCGCAGAGCTATCCATGGGTGACAGCCGGCAATGTGCGCGTCCGGTGCTTGCCGCAGACCGAGAACGGAGTGCCTGGCGAGGCGTTCCTGGCGGTCACGCCGGATGGGACGAAGTACTACCTCAACTGGGTCGTGACGCGCGAAATGACCCGGATGAATTACAAGGATAATCCACTGGCACCCACCCGGTCGCTGTCACGAACCCATGTCTTCTTCATGGCTACGCGCGTGGAGGATCGTTTCGGCAACTGGGTCAATTATGGATACAACGGCGACAAGCTGACGTCCATCACCAGCAGTGACGGACGTGCCATCACCCTTGGCTACTCCGGCGACCGCATTACAAGTGCCTCGGCCCACGGTCGAACATGGACCTACCAGTACCGTGAACCCGGCGTACTTGGCTCGCGTATCGATGGTGGACTGGCGGCCGTGGTGCTTCCCGACGGTACGCGGTGGACCTACACCGCGAGCGGCACGCTGCGCCCCCCCAATTTTGGACCTACGCCGGAGGGCTCCGAGTGCGATCCTCGTATGGGAACCGTCTACGGCCCCTACAGCTATGCGGTTGGTCATCCGGCGGGTGCGGTGTCTACCTACTCACTGGCCTATCGCTACTTCTACCGCGCTACCGACATCAGCCCGTGCTCGTCGCCTGAGCAGACGCCCTATATCGGTGTCTGGAACCTGCAGCAGCGGACCATCAGTGGGCCGGGCCTGCCATCAATGACAACCACCTACGGCTTCCAGGATGGCTTTTCAGCCGAGGGTCGCTGGACGACGGTGACCGAGCCTGACGGAAGCGTCACCAGCTATCTGTTCGGCGTGCGGCCGCGCGTCGATGAAGGCAAGGTGCTGGAGACCCGAACCGCCAATGCTGCGGGTGTGACGCTTCAAGGCGTGAAATACCAGTATCTGAGCAAGGAAGAGGCTGCTGGGCAGTTCATTCCTCTGGTGGGGCAATCGCTGAGCATCATGACCCCAACCGAAGGACTCATCGAGCCGCAGAAGCAGGTCGTCACCACGCGCGAGGCCACGGCATATACCGAGCGGGTGGATCTATTCGACCTCTTTGCGAGGCCGGTCCAGACCTACAGTGGAAGTGACCTGGGCGTGGCCAAAGACAGGGTTGTACTTCATGACGATCTCGCAAGCTGGACCTTGGGCCAGAAAGAACGCGTGGAAGATGTCGAGACCGGTGTGGAGCAACAGCGCACCGAGTTCAATGCACAGTCCCTCCCGCAGTCCACATGGGTGTTCGGCAAGCTGAGGCAAACGCTGGCCTATGACCCGTTGGGGAACATCACGCAGGTGGTTGATGGCAACGGCAACGCAACGCAACTGCAGGATTACAAGCGGGGCACGCCTCGGCGCATCCTGTACGCCGATGGCACCAGCATCTCCGCCACGGTGGACGACAACGGTTGGCTGTTGAGCAGAACCGACGAAACCGCGGCGACCACTTCCTACGGCTACGACGCGGTCGGCCGCTTGGCGCTCATCCGGTATCCCGGCGGCGACAACGTGGCGTGGAATGATTCGATCATCAACTACCTGCGGACCACAGGGTCTGAACGGGGGCTGGCAGCGGGGCACTGGCGTCGCACGGAATCAATCGGCAATGCACGGCGCATAACGTGGCACGACGCATTGATGCGTCCTGTACTTACCGAGGAGTACGACACGGCCAATCGCGGTTCAACGCTGCGGCAGGTCATCACATCCTATGACCACGCCGGCAGGACGATCTTCCAGTCCTATCCCGGTCGATATCGCGTGGAGGGGCCCTGATGCGAATTCCGACGATGATGGAATCGGGCATTCAGTCGCGCTGGTTTGGCGCATTGCTGCTGCTGATCATGGCGCTTGCGCTTAGTCCAGCAGTGCACGCCCAGGCTTGGGTCAGGCTGACCGGCCCGGCGCAGACCGTCTATACAGCTCCAGCAACTGTGACCATGACGGTTGAGTTCGGGAGTACCAATGCGGGTCCCAAGTCCGAGTACATCGACAACGTCCGGCTGACGCAGAACGGCGCGCTGGTTACCAATTTCGCGTATGGCGCGTACACGGTGCATGGTCTGCCGCCAGGAACGTATCAGTACATGCTGACGGCGCAGGGCATCCGCAACCTCAACGGAGAGGAGATTGTCAGGTCGCTGCAGAGTGGGCCTGTAGTCATTACTGTCAATGCCCCTCCGGAACCTGTTAACTCGGCCGAGATGGTGTCTGCCTCTCTGTCAACAAATCGCGTGGTGGCCGGCCAGCCGTTCGTGGCGACGGTCACCATGAGGAATACAGGGGAAACTACATGGACGCCGGAAGGCGGATATGCACTCAGCATGCCCAACGACAATCCGGCGTACTGGCAGTCCTCAAGCCTATCCGTCCCAGGAACAGTGCCGCCGGGAGCAACAGCGACCTTCAACATCACTCTAGTTCCCAGCACGGGCGCGGCCAATGGAGGCTGGTATGGCGTGGCATTCCAGATGCACAGGAATGGGAACTGGTTTGGGCTTGCTTCAGGCCAGATCGGCTTCTTTATTTGGCAACCGGTCAACGGCGCTGAGTACCACAGTCAATTCGTAGCCAATGAAATGAAGACTGCGGGAAGCCAATCCGCCGTAGTAAGCATGAAGAACACCGGCGACACCACGTGGTATCCGGGTAGCCACTGGTTGGGGGCCCAGAACCCTACCGATTCAACACTTTGGGGCAGCGCGCGCATTGCGCTCCCTCGTGCGGTAGCGCCTGGGGAAACAGTTGATATTCCAGTGCCGATGCAAGCGCCTACAGCGCCGGGGATCTATAACTTCCAGCGGCAGATGTGGGCTGATGGGAAGGGCTGGTTTGGGCCCGCCACGCCGAATGTGGCGGTGAGCGTAACGGCACCTGTGAACAACGCGCGAACCGAAGAGGGGGGCGGTTTCCCGATCGGTATGGAGACAGGTAGCACGATGCAGATGCGGCTGCGCTTCCGCAACACAGGCGAGACGACGTGGAGCAGCGGAGCGGGATACGCACTGGCGACCGAGAATCCTGCCGACAATACCGTGTGGAGCGCCGCGCGTATTCCCCTGCCCTATGATGTGCCGCCCAATGGCATTGTCGAATTTCTATTTACGATCACCGCACCTTCGGTCGCCGGGCAGTACCCGTTGCAGTGGCGGATGAACCAGGAAGGGGTAGGTCGATTTGGGGATGCTACAGCCAATACCAACACCCGCGTAACGCTGCCGCCATTGAAGGGTACTTGGACCGAGTACGATGCATTGGGACGCCCCACATCGGTTTCCCAGGATACCGAGTCCGGAGTGGCAACGAGCGTCATCACCTACGAGGCGGGCAATCGACGCACCACGGTGGATCCGCGAGGCTATACCACCCGCGTGCAGTACGTTGCGTTCGGTACACCGGCGCAGTCTGATGCAATTGCCATCAGCGCGCCCGAAGGGGAATTTACCGATATTCCACGGGATCGCTATGGGCGGCCGGCGGCGATCGTACGTCGCAATGCAGACGGCAGCGTGCGCTTGCAACGCACGCTTGTGTACGGCGCTGGCGGGGCACTGTGCAAGGCCATAGAGCCAGAGTCTGGGGCTACGGTCATCGCCCAGGATGGCGCTGGCAACACTCTCTGGACTGCCAGTGGTTTGAACCTTCCGGATGCCGCCAACTGTGATCTGGCGGCGGCCCAAGGATCCGGGCGACGTATTGATCGGGCGTACGATGCGCGTAACAGGATTTCGACGCTGACGTTCCCCGATGGGAATGGAAACCAGACTTGGAGTTACGCCGCAGATGGGCTTCCAACTCAGATAGTCACGCTCAACGACGGTGGGGCGAACCAGACTACCAATGCGTACAGCTACAACAAGCGAAGGCTGATGACGGGCGAATCCACATCACAGCCCGGCTGGTTCACTTGGGGGCTCGGCTATTCTTACGACGCCAACGCATCGCGTTCCGGCATCCAGTACCCGAGTGGTATGTTCATTGCATTGGATCCGAATGCTCTGGGCCAGCCAAGCCGCGTCGGCAGTTACGTGAATGGCGCTGAGTATCATGCAAATGGCAGCATTCGCATGTTCACATATGGCAACGGCATTCAGTTCGAGCAGGTGCTCAACACCCGGCAGCTTCCCTCCCGCATCGCTGCATCGCCCAATGTGATCGGCCTGAATTACAGCTACGATGCGGTTGGCAACCTGAACTCGATTCTCGACACAATAGATTCCGGTCGCAACCGGCAGATGGCCTATGATGGTCTCGGTCGCCTTACGCAGGCGGCTTCGGCCGCCTTTGGCGGCGATGGCACTGTCCGCTATGCCTATGACGTATTGGACAACATCAAGAGCGCCAGACTGCTGGGCCGCAAGGATCATTTCTATGCCTATGATGGTGCCAACCGGCTGACCAACGTGATGTCGAGCGACGGCGCGACTACGATGGGACTGGCATATGACGCACAGGGAAATCTCTCGATGCGGAATGGGCAGGCCTTCGTGTTCGACATGGGAAATCGACTGCGTTCAGCCCCAGGACCGGAAAACTACCGTTATGACGGTCATGGGCGTCGTGTTCTGGCATGGTTGCAGGGCAGCGGATCGATCCTTTCCATGTATGACAGCCAAGGTAAGATTCGTAGGCAGCAAAGCGAGCGCGATGGGAAAATTCGGGAGTATCTTTACTTAGGTGCGATGCTTGTTGCTACTTTGGAATCAGGGCCGGAAGGAATAACGCTTCTGAAGTACTCGCATCCGGATTTGTTGGGTTCACCTGTCGCAGTTACTGACGCTTCGGGCAGTGTGGTCGAGCGCAGTTTTTATGATCCATATGGCGAGCTTCTGAATCGGCCACTGAATGACGGGATCGGCTACGCGGGTCATGTCAGCGACAGTCAGAACAGCCTCTCCTATATGCAGCAGCGCTACTACGATCCACAGGTGGGCAGGTTCCTGTCTGTGGATCCAGTAACCGCCTACGGAGGTCCGCTTGGAGCATTCAATCGATACTGGTATGCGGATGACAATCCGTATCGATTCAGGGACCCTGACGGAAGACTTTCCCGTGGCTCTGGTTTTTCAGACAGGGAATGGAAAGGATTTGACAAAGCGCAGCAGAGTGCCGCCAAGAGCCTTGAGAAGGCGGCGGATAGAATTACAGGCGCGCTGTCGAGTGGGAAGGGTCTGAAAAGCCTTACTCGAGCATTTGAGCGCAACTTTGGCGAAGGTTCCGGTACAGTCGAGAACATGACAAAAGTTGCGTCTGACATGTCGAGCATGGCAGCTGCGCTCCGGGATACCGGGGCGGGCGCGATTCCTGCCAACGGAATGACGACCGCTCAAATTGATGCCAAGTACGGAGGTAATAATGCCGGAACATTGGCTGCTGTCCCCACGAGTGGTTCGGCACAAGTAATCGTGAATACAAGTCATGCCGAGTTCAGGAGCCAATCGACTCTTGCTTGGGCGGCCGGGCATGAGACCGCGCATGCTGTGTTTGGATACAAAGACACGCTGTTCAATGGTGAGAAGGGATACAAGTTTGGCTCGCCGGCGGAGAGGGATAGCTTTGAGCAGTTCCCCAGTTCACAGCGACTGACCAATCCAGATCATCTAATGGACTTTGCCCGATGAAGAATTTATTTGGATTTTCCCTTGTGGTTTTTCTGGCAGGAGGCTTGTGCTCCTGCTCGCATGGAATCATCCGCCCTGCCGCGGAAAATTATAGGGTGGATGTTGTCGATAGGGCCGAAGAGCGCCGCTTTGATGTTTCACTCGTCTCGAATGACGACCGCGCGTTGTGCGTCTCAAAGGAGAGCTGGCCGGACGCCACAGGTGGCTTTTCTGTAGCCAGAGATGACACGTTTGTGCTGGCGGGAGGAGATCGGCTGCAGGCCCGTAGTGGGCTGATGAGCGCCTATTGCCCAGGGGGCTGTGGGGAGCACCGCGTTGAACCGCACGGTGCATTGAGAGGATTCATTTCCTATGAAGCATTTGCAGGCTCCAAGGTGCTTGCAGGCGAAGGACGAAAGGAACTCCATTTTTCAGTTTCGCCATACTACTGTCGCTGATGATCTCGTGCACGAGAACCGCCGCGACTGGGCCTGCGATTGCGAGAGGGTTCTTGCCTCTAAGCGTCGCTTATATGGTGAGCGGAAGCGCATCTGCTTGTGATGTTCAACGCTCGGTTGCGTGCAGCGCCCACTGCCTTTCGTGCAGGCATTTGGAAGGATTCGGCACGTGCCCGGCTAGGTGTTACCAGCTTAAGTCCCTACGGCAGAGTCCCCCGAAATGCCGCGTCAGCGCCTGCCCCCCATCAATTGATGATCTCCGCGCTCCCCGAAGCAACGAACTCCCTCAACTGCCGAACGAACTCAGCGTCGTAGTGCTCCCACTCCGCAATCTCACCAACAACCCGCAACGGCTCCGCACTCCGATACGACCGCGTCGGATTCCCCCGCAAACTTCTTGTTGGTCACATTCGGATCGTCCTCAAACGGCCCTGTCGGCTCCACCACATACACACGCGGTCGCCCCTCACCCTTGGCCATCTCCGCAGCCAACCCCGCGCCCTTGGCAATCGTGGTGAAGTAGATGTGGTTCATCACCACGCTGTCGCGATAGTTGGACCGGAACCCTGCGCTCAGCAGTTCGCCCACCGCGAGGTCAGCGCGGGTGCCGTGGTAGAACGGCCCGGCAACCTGATCGCAGGTGTCATGCGAAACGGGTGTCCATTCGGTGTCCTGTGCCATCGGCACTGCCCCTACCTGTCCTACCTGTCCTGCCGGATCGACAGGCCGGCGAGTCTAGGGCGCCGGGCGGGCCTTGCGGCAAGGCCCCATCAGGGAAATACTCTGTAAGTGGGAGGCGCGGCGCGCCTCCTTTTTTCATTCTGCCTTGCTGCGGCCTTCCAGCTCGCGCACCGTCGTTTCCAGCGCATCAAGCTTCTCGCGGGTCTTCAACAACACCGCACGCTGCACTTCAAACTCTTCGCGCGTCACCAGGTCCAGCTTGGCCAGCCCCGCCTGCAGCGCGCTCTTGAAGGTGGCCTGCAGTTCCTCGCGCGATTCGCGCAGGCCCGGCGGCACCAGGTCGCTGAGGCGACGGGCCAGGTCATCGATTTGGTTCAGGTCGATCATGGTGTGCTCCGTGGGGTGGTGGGCCTGCGCATCCGGCGCGGCCACGGCTGTTCGGCAGTAAGGATACTGCTGGCCCCCACTCGCCGGACAGGCGCTGTGGGTTTCGCACCGGCCGCGTTCAGGCGCTATCCTCCACGCCGGAATACAGGAGATAGACGATGAAGATGGTCATGGCGGTGATCAAGCCGTTCAAGCTCGACGACGTGCGCGAAGCGCTGGCCGAGCGCGGGGTTACCGGGATCACGGTGACGGAAGTGAAGGGCTTCGGTCGCCAGAAGGGCCATACCGAGCTGTACCGCGGCGCCGAGTACGTGGTCGACTTCCTGCCGAAGGTGAAGCTGGAAGTGGCGGTGACCGACGATCAGGTGGAGGTGGTGGTGGAAGCCATCGTGAAGGCGGCGGGCACCGGCAAGATCGGCGACGGCAAGGTGTTCGTGTACGACCTGGGCAGCGTGGTGCGTATTCGTACCGGTGAGCTGGACGCGGACGCGCTGTAAGCCGTTTTTGTAGAGCCGAGCCCACGCTCGGCTTGCGCAAAGAGCAGCCGAGCGTGGGCTCGGCTCTACAGAAAAGCGGTCGAGCAAGCTCGACCTCTACAGGTAAACCGGTAAAGCGGGTGAAGTGGTCGAGCAAGCTCGACCTCTACCGGCGCTTCGCCCACTTGTAGAACCGCTTCCAGCCCTGCCGCACGGCCGCTACCCAACCGGGGTCGGCCACCATGGCCGCTTGCGCAGCACTCGGCGCCTGGCCGGTCACGCGCTGGCGCATCTTCAGCAGATTCTTCATGTCGCTGCGGCTCAGCTGCCGGCTCAGCGGGTTGCGGCGCAGCCAGCGCGGTACGCGCCAGGCCGAGGTGAAGTCCAGCAGCACCGGAACACCGGCGCTGACCACCACGTTGGTGCCATGCAGGTCGTTGTGGGTGATGCCGGCGGCGTGCAGGCGGGTGATCGCGTGCTGCAGCTGTTCGAACACTTCATTGCCCACCGCCTGCGCGGTGCTCAGGGTCTGGCCGGGGATGAATTCCATGCCCAGCGCCAGGCCACCGAGGGTGCCGAGCAGGGCCGGGGCGTGCTTCCAGCCGCCCAGGCGCTCCAGCATGCGCGCCTCGCGGCGCACCATCAGCCGGGCGATCGGCGACACCGGGGTGCCACGGTAGCGGGAGTAGTCCTTCACCACCGCCGGACGACCGTCCAGGCAGGTGCGGTAGACATCGGGGGCGAGGAAGCGTTCACCGCGCTTGAGCAGCAGCGGCGCCACGGCGTCATCGCCGCAGGACGGGGAGGGGGTAATGGAAGGGATCATGTGGGGTCTCGGGCGACCCGGTGGGCGGCGCTGAAGCGTCAAGCGAACCGGTACGACTGGGGGAACTGGCTAAACTTTCGTTAAGTCAATTTTAGTACCGGCGAGTTCGCTATTCCACGATTTGTCGGAGAAATGTCGGCGTCGTGGCTGGAACAGTTCGTCACATACATTCGGACAATTCTGTCTCACTTTTTTAAAAGGCATTTAATTTCAATAGCTTGTGAGAACGAGCGTTGCCGCTCACACGGCCGCGCTGCGCGTCGCGCACGCCCGGCTTGACCCCGGCGCACGGCCTGCCGACCATAAGCTGTTACACGCGACATCGACGGCCGCACCCACCCGGCACGTCCCCGTCTCCTGCCGCGTTCCCCCACTGATGCCGGCCCTGCGGCCGCATCGCCCTGTTTCCCTGTCCGGCGTGTGCTGGAGGAAAGTGTTTTGATCATCAAAATCGTACTTGCGGCGCTGTTCGTGTCCTGCGTGCTGTACATCCACTTCCGTGGCAAGGTCCGTGCGCGCTGGTCGCGCCAGCTGCTGGACCATTCCAGCTTCATGGCCCCGATCAACGTGGTCATGTACATGTTCTCGAAGGTGCCGACCACGCCGTTCCTGGACCCGGGCAAGGAATTCCCGCAGCTGGAGCCGCTGCGGCAGAACTGGCAGATGATCCGCGACGAGGCACTGGCGCTGCGCGATGCGCAGGCGATTGCTGCCTCCAGCACGTTCAACGATGCCGGCTTCAATTCGTTCTTCCGCCGCGGCTGGAAGCGCTTCTACCTGAAGTGGTACGGCCCCTCGCACCCGTCGGCGAAGGCGATGTGCCCGAAGACCACCGCGCTGCTGGAATCGCTGCCGGACGTGCGTGCAGCGATGTTCGCGCAGCTGCCGTCGGGCAGTGAGCTGCGCCCGCACCGCGACCCCTTCGCCGGCTCGCTGCGCCTGCACCTGGGTCTGGCCACGCCCAACAACGATGCCTGCTACATCGAAGTGGACGGCATCAAGAAGAGCTGGCGCGACGGCGAGTGGATGATGTTCGACGAAACCTACATCCACCATGCGCACAACGAGACGCCCGATGACCGGGTGATCCTGTTCTGCGATATCGCCCGCCCGCTGCGCTTCGGCCTGCCGGGCCTGTTCAACCGCCTGGTGGCGTCCACGCTGCTGGCCGGTGGGGCATCGCCGAACCTGCCGGGTGACCCGACCGGTGGCGTCAACAAGGCCTTCGGCAGCGTGTACAAGGTGCGGCTGAAGGCCAAGGCCCTGCGCGAGCGCAGCGTGGTGGCCTACCAGGTGATCAAGTGGGGCCTGGTGGTGGCGGTGATCGCTGGTATCTGGGCGCTGTAAGGGAAAAACAGCCGAGCGTGGGCTCGGCTCTACAGGATTCCACGGGGCATGTTGTAGAGCCGAGCCTATGCTCGGCTTGGTCTACCGCAACCTGTCCGAAGAGCAGCCGAGCATGGCTCGGCTCTACAGAAGGCAAAAACCCGCGCTGTCGCCAGCGCGGGTTTTTGTTTTTTGGGCCCTGCGCGTTCTGTTGTAGAGCCGAGCCCATGCTCGGCTGCATTTCGCGCAGAAGCAGCCGAGCATGGGCTCGGCTC